>CAWVUS010000005.1:0-47870 GCA_963933195.1 uncultured Planctomycetaceae bacterium | reverse complement strand
GGGTTCCACGCCATCCACGTCATCGTCGGGATGATCATCTTCTTCTTCCCGCTCAAGAAGGGCCTGACCCAGGGACTCGACGAAAGCGACGCCCAGTACGTCGAGAATGCCGGGCTGTACTGGCACTTTGTCGACCTGGTCTGGATCTTCCTGTTCCCACTGATCTACATCGTTCAATTCTGACGCGGAGCCGGCCTGATGGCTGACCACGAATCACACGAAAAGATTTACATCAAGGTCTTCGTGGCATTGTGTGTCTTCACAGTGCTCTCGGCCCTCGCGGATTTGGCCAAGGAGGCGTCGCCGGGCGTGGTCGGCGTGGTCGTGCTGGCCATCGCCGCTGCCAAGGCTGCCTGCGTGATGCTGTTCTTCATGCACCTGAAGTGGGAACGGGGCTGGAAGTACGTGCTGTTGGCTCCCACGACCATCCTGGCCGTCGGTTTTCCGATCGCGCTGATGCCCGACATCGGCTGGAGCTATTACCACCGGGTGCCCACCGAGACCATGATCGAAGCCGGGCACGACAACGACTCGCACGGCGAGACAGCTACAGACGACGGCGACCACTAGACCATGCCCTCCTGGGTCTCGTCACTGCCGGCAGTCAACGCCAGTCTCAACGGGCTGGCCTTTGTCTTGCTCGTTGTCGGATGGGTACTGATCCGCCGCGGACACCGTGACGCCCACAAGAAGACGATGCTGGCCGCGTTTGGCACCTCGATCCTCTTCCTGACCGTCTACCTGCTCTACCACGGCGCCATGGTCCACTACACGGGCGAGGGCCAGGTCAAGTTCCAGGGCACCGGGGCTATTCGCACCGTTTATTTCGTGATTCTCATCTCGCACGTGCTGCTGGCCATCGCCGTGCCGGTGCTGGCCATCATGACCATCCGGCGGGGCCTGAAACAGCAATGGGAGGCCCATCGGCGAATCGCAAGAATCACCTTCCCGATCTGGGTGTACGTCTCGCTGACCGGGGTTATCATTTACCTGATGCTCTACCAGTGGAACCCGCAATGACACGTCGTATCCTGTTGGCACTGGCGCTGGTCGTTGGCACCTGGGGATTCTCCCCGGCGGTGCCGGTGGCGACGGCGTGTCCGATGTGCAAGGCGGGTCTCGATGGTGACGACGCCCGTCCGCGGGCCTACTTTGTCAGCATCCTGTTCATGCTGACAGTGCCGCTGTGCCTGTTCAGCGGGCTGGGCTACGGACTCTGGCGACTCAGCCGCCAGGAAACCGAACGCCTGCAGGCCGCCGGCCAGGACATCTGAGTCCATCGGGGGGCTACTCGTCCTGCGAGAAACCGGTCCGGTCGAAGAAGCAGTCCATCGCCAGCCAGACGCTGCGAGCGTGTCGCCACATCAGGATCGGCACGCCGATAAAGACCGCTGCCAGCGGGAAAGAGAGTTGCGTGTTGGAAAAGCCACATCCGAAGTGCAATCCAATGTACAGCACGATCAGCAACGTGCCGGTCCAGCCGTAGTTGACATAGGTCGACCCCAGGAAATACCCACGATCCCGCTCGTATTTCAACCCGCACGACTCGCACCGTTCGTGCATCACGAACCATTGCCGGGCACGAGCAAACAGGGCTCCCTCGCCACATCGTGGGCACCGCAACCGCCATGCCCGGCCCAGGAGCGACGAACTTCTCGCCTGGCTCACCACTCTGTCCTCATGCCATGTGAAGAAACACAACCCACACCGATTGCTATACTCGACCCCGCCTGACACGTCCATGCAGGCCACCGGCAACCGTTGCTCCCCAGGAGATCTCCTCGTGTTCCACCGAGTTCGAATCTCGACCCGATCCCTGTTCGCCCTGCTGCTGGTGACCGCTTCGCTGTCGGCTGCCGAGCACCGCAATGTCGTACTGTTCGTCGTGGACGACCAGGGATTCCAGTCCGGTTGTTATGGCAACAAGGCCATCAAGACACCGGCGATCGATTCCCTGGCTGCTGCCGGAACCCGCTTCTTGCGAGCCCACTGCACCACGGCCAGTTGCAGCGCCAGCCGCAGTGTCCTGATGACCGGACTCCACAATCACTCGATTGGTCACTACGGCCATGCTCACGGTTACAGCCATTTCAGCACCTACGAGGCAGTTCCCACCCTGCCGGTGCTGATGGCCGAGGCGGGATACCGGACCTGCTCGATCGGCAAGTACCACCTCGCTCCCCGGGCGACCTACCAATTCCAGGAGTACCGCAACAAGGGTGTGCAGGGAAACCGCAACGCCGTGCAGATGGGCAAGAACGCCCGTGACTGGATCGCCCAGGACGACAGCAAACCCTTCTTTCTCTACTTCTGCACCTCCGATCCGCACCGCGGCGGTGGCCCCGATGGGTATGCAAACTTCAACGACGATCCAAACCATTACCCCGGTGTGACACCGGTTCGTTACAAACCGGCCGATGTGGTTGTCCCTCCCTGGTTGCCCGACAAGCCGGAGGTTCGCCAGGAACTCGCCGAGTACTACCAGGCCATCTCGCGGCTGGACCAGGGGCTGGGAGTCCTGTTGCAGGCGCTCAAGGAGACCGGCCACTGGGAGGACACGCTGATCCTGTTCCTCTCGGACAACGGCCCCCCGTTCCCCGGCGCCAAGACAAACCTCTACGAACCCGGCATGAAACTGCCACTGATCGTCCGCAACCCGTTGGAAAAGACTCACGGTGGGACCACCGACGCCCTGGTCACCTGGTCGGACATCACGCCCACGATTCTCGACTTCTGCGGCATCAAGCCAAAGGCCCGCCCGGTATTTCGCCCTGGCGCCAATGGCGATCCGCCGCGCCGGAGTGGACCGGATCGACCGGTCACCTTCCACGGTCGCTCGTTCCTGAAAACACTCTCGCAACCCAGGGCCAAGGGCTTCGACGAAGTTTTTGCGTCGCACACGTTTCACGAGATCACGATGTACTACCCGATGCGAGTGGTGATCTCGGGTCGCTACAAGTACATCTTCAATATCGCTCATCAACTGCCCTACCCCTTCGCCAGCGACCTCTTCGCTTCGCCCACATGGCAGGGCGTGCTGAAACGCAAGGACACGCTGTACGGCAAGAGGACGGTCTACGCCTACCTGCACCGTCCGCGTCATGAACTGTATGACCTGCGTGCCGATCCCGACGAGATCACCAACCTGGCCTACCAGCCGGAGCACCAGGAGAGGCTGAAGGCACTCCAGGAGAAGCTGAAAGCGTGGCAACGTCGAACCCGTGACCCGTGGTTCCTGAAGTGGCGGTACGAGTAGTCCCACCCGGGGACACGCGAGCAGGCAACGCTCTCCTGCTACCGCAGGTTCAACGGATCCACGTCGATCACCGATTCGACCGAGGGGTGCTTGGGCAGATCACCGACCACCGAGAGCCACAATTCGCGGATCACCTCGGGCGTCTCGGCCGCCAGTTGTAGATGGAAACGGAAGTAGTTCTTCACCCGGGAGATCGGGGCAGGTGCCGGGCCCAGGATCCGGACCGCGGGAGGATCAGGCTGGGCCTTGCGGAGAACTTCGGCTGTGCCCCGGGCCACGTCGGCCACCGCCAATTCATCGGGGCTTCGCAGGATCACGCGGGCGAGAGAGGTGAAGGGTGGGGTCAACGTGGCACGACGATGTGCCAACTCGTGTGTAACGAAGCTCGCGTAATCATGCTCACACGCCAACCGGATCGCGGGATCGTCCGGACAGGCCGACTGCACCAGCACGCGACCGCCCCGGTCACTGCGACCGGTTCTCCCGGCCACCTGGGCGATCAGTTGAAACGTCCTCTCGGATGCCCGGATGTCTGGCTGGTGCAGCATCGTGTCCGCGTCGACCACGCCGACGAGTGTCACGTTGGGAAAATCCAGTCCCTTGGCGATCATCTGCGTTCCCAGCAGGATCTGGGCCTCTCCGCTACGAAACTGCTCCAGGGCCCGGTCGTGGCTGCCCGGACGGCGCATCGAATCGCTGTCCATTCGAAGAACCTTTGCCTCGGGAAACCGACGTCGCACCTCGTCTTCCAGTTTCTGTGTGCCAACACCGAGCAGCTTCAAACCCCGTTTGCCACACCCGGGACACTCCGATGGCGGCTCGGCCTGGAAATCACACACGTGACAGACCACGGCCCGCCGATCACGGTGCCACGTCAGCGTGACATCACAGGCCCCGCACCGCATCCCCTGTCCACAGGCCCGACACCACACGGCCGGCGAGTGTCCTCGCAGATTCAAGAACAGGATCGCCTGTCCATCGTCGTCGAGCGCCTGCTTGATGAACGTCTCCAGTGCCTGGCCAATCGCCACGCCCGAACGGATGCGACGGTCGTTGCGGGTATCGACCAGTGACACGGGCGGCATCGGACGATCGTCGATCCGGGCGGGCAACGAGAGCAACTGGTCGCCCCCGGTTTCGGCCGCCAGCCAACTCTCGAGCATCGGCGTCGCCGAACCCAGGACCAGTGGCACGCCGGCCAGTTCTGCCCGCCGCCTTGCCACCGCCCGCGCGTGGTACCTGGGAGTCGACTCCTGCTTGAACGTCGTCTCGTGTTCCTCGTCGATCACGATCAGGCCCAGGTGCGGGGTCGGGGCAAACACCGCGCTGCGGGCACCGACAATGACCTGGACTTCACCCCTGGCGATCCTCTGCCAGTGAAAGTGTCGCTCGGCGTCTCCCAGGTGGCTGTGCAACACGGCCACACTGTCGAAACGGCTGCGGAAACGGCGAATTGTCTGTGGCGTCAGGCTGATCTCGGGAACCAGCACGATCGCCTGCCGCCCGTAGGCCACCACTTCGCGAATCGCCTGGATGTACACCTCCGTCTTGCCACTACCGGTCACACCGTGCAGCAGAATTGTCTGGTGCCGCTGTTCTCGCAGGTGATCAACGATCTTCTCCAACGCCAACCGCTGATCGTCGTTGAGCGTGAGATCCTGCTCGCGGACCACCTCCCCGGCAGACGCTTCCGATTCACTCGGATCGATTCGCCGTGACTCGGTCTCCAGGAGTCCCTTCTTCTTGAGACCCTCTATCGGGGAATTCCCGCACCCGGCAGCCCGGGTCAATTCCTCGAAACGCATCGGCCGTCCCGCTTCACTCAGCGCCGCTATCACCGCCTGCTGCTTCTTCGGCAGCGACTCGACACCCGGTTTCCCCAGGCGTTGCAGGAAGTCCTCGGGCAGTCCGAAAAACCGCACCATCCGTGTTCCAGCCTGCCGTTTGACGCCCGCGGGAATCACGCTTTCGAGAACCTGGCCCCAACCGCAGAGGTACCGGTGGGCAATCCACCGTGTCAGTTCGAGCATGGTCGCATCGACCAGTGGATGGGCATCGACGATCGAGTCGATCTGTTTCAATTTTCCCAGCGTTCCGGGAGGCCGTTCCAGCCCGACGCAAAATCCCACCGTCGATCGATTGCCCCGTCCGAACGGCACGCGAACCCGCTGGCCTGGAGCCAGTTGATCCCTCAGGTCGTCGGGGACCAGGTAGTGAAACGCGGTGTCCAGCGGACGATTGAACACGACCTGGGCAGCCAGGCAATCGGCCGCGGCCGCGGCCTCCCAGCCCAGGGACGGATCGGCAGCGGACGAATCGGAAGCCGATTCCGGGGCCAGGTCAAAGAGACTCTGCTGTCGCGGTCGACTCAACGCGGAGATCCTTCCTTCCGAGGGTCTGGCACGGGCGGTAGGATTCTAACAGCTTGTCGACCGACAACCACGTGGGACTGACTCGATGCGACTGGGCGTATTCGGCGGGGCATTCGACCCTGTTCATACCGGCCACCTGATTCTCGCGGCCGAGTGCCGTGAGCAGTTGGACCTCGACGCCGTTTGGCTGGTTCCCAGCGGCACACCGCCGCACAAGAATCCCGGGGAACTGGCCAACGCGGAAGCCCGCGTCCAGATGCTCGAGCTGGCGACGGCCGGGGACCCCGGATTGGTTGTCAGCCGAATCGAGGTCGACCGCGACGGTGTGTCCTTCACCGTCGATACGCTCGAGACAATCATCGCCACCACGCCCGGGTGCGAGCTGTTCCTGCTACTGGGAGCCGACTCGGCCACCGACCTGATCAATTGGCATCGGCCCGAGCGGATCTGCGAGCTGGCGACAGTCGTGTCAGTCAACCGTGGCGAGACAGTCGGTGAATCCCTGTTGGAGGGATGTCAAATCCAGCAGGTCCGGATGCCCGCGATCGAAATCGCCTCGAGTGACATCCGCAAACGGATTCGCCAGGGCCAAGGCGTCCGTCACCTGTTGCCACGGGCCGTCGAAGTCTACCTGCAAGAACACGAGTTGTACCCGTAGCCCAACAGCCAGGATGCAAGATTGACGCAGTTCCAACGAACAACTTCTCGTCAATTCCGACGGCAGGGCGCACCGCCGGAATTTGACCCCACTTTTGCTTCCCTCCTATAATCCACGGTGAGATCCGTCATCCGGAGTGCGTCCGATGATCCGCAACATCCTTCTCGCCAGCCTGCTACTGGGCCTTTCGCCCACTGTCACGCTGGCACAGCAAGTCGCAGCCAAACCAATTGGCCGCTTCCTCACCGTTCGAAGCCCCATCGATGACACGGTGATCGGGCGGGTCCGCAACCTGGCCCAGGATCTCGCGATCCGGAGTGAAAAGGAAAACCGGCCGGCGGTGCTCGTCCTGGAATTGACTCCCGGAGTGAGTCCTTTCTACCAGGTGCAAGGACTGGCGACCCTGTTGAGTTCGGCACGGCTGGCGCAGGTTCGTACGGTGGCGTGGATCCCCAAGACGGTGACCGGCCCCAACGCGGTCGTGGCACTGGCCTGTAACGAGATCGTGATGGATCCGGACGCCGGCCTGGGCGACATCAGCCGGGGCGAACCACTCGAGGACGCATCCAAGCAGTTCGTACGAACACTGGTCGAAAAACGACGCAACTCCAAGGTCAATTGGCCGTTGGCCCGCGGCATGCTCGACCGCGACTCGGAGGTGATCCAGGCGACGATCACCTCGGACAACAACCAGGTCAAGTTGCGAGTCGTCGGTCCCGTGGAATTGAAGTTGCTCCAGAAGAGCATGCCGGCGGCCACGATCGAGACCAAGCGAATCAAGGATGCCGGCGACAGCGGCACTTTCTTTGGCGAGCAGGCCCGGGAGATGGATCTGCTGGTCGCCCAGACCGCAAAGGCCCGCTCGGATGTCGCGTCGATCTACCGGTTGCCCGCGGCCGCGATGCGCGAGGACACCCAGACAACCGGCACACCCGAGGTGCTGCTGATCAAGATCGAGGGAATGATCGAGCCGTTGATGCAGAATTTCTTCAGCCAGCAACTGCGACGGGCTCGTGCCGACAAGGTCGACGTCATCATCATCGAGATCGACTCGCCAGGAGGACTGTTGGGGACAGCCGAGACAATGGCCGAGGACATCGCGGCACTGGAGGAACACGGCATCCGCACCGTGGCCTGGATTCCGCGAGAGGCGATCAGTGGTGCGGCAATCATCGCCCTGGGCTGCGACGAAATCTACATGCATCCAGAAGCCCGCATCGGCGACGCCGCGCCGATCGAAGCCAAGGACGGGGCCTTTGAACGGGCACCCGAAAAAGTGCTCAGCTACACGCGAAACCTCCTGAGAACATTGGCGGAGAAAAAGGGACGGCCGACGGCCATCGCCGAGGCAATGGCCGACAAGGACCTGGAAGTCTTCAAGGTCGTGAATCCCAAGACCGGAGAAACCGAGTTCAAAACCAGGGACGAATTGCACGAGGCCAAGCAGGAATTTGATGATCGCCAACGGGTCCCCGAGTCGAGGAAAGACAATCTCCTGACAGTCAACGGCCGACGGGCTCACGAGCTGAGACTCGCCGAGCCACCGGTTTCGGGTCGCGAAGAACTGAAACAACGACTGGGGATTCCGGCCGTGACCGAATTGAAACGGATCCAGAGAACATGGGTCGACAACCTCGCGGCGATTCTCAGCGGAAATGGATCCGCCTTCCTGCTCTTCTTTTTTGGATCAATCCTGATCTACCTCGAACTGCACACGAGCACCGGACTGTGCGGAATCGGCTCGGCTGTCTGCTTCACCTTGTTCTTCTGGGCCCGCTGGGGAGGAACCGCCGGCTGGCTCGAACTGGCCCTGTTCCTGCTGGGACTGGCGTTGATCGCGATCGAGATCTTCCTGGTACCCGGATTTGGCGTCTTCGGAGTTTCCGGAGGGCTGTTGCTCTTCGTCTCACTCGTGATGGCCTCCGAGACCATGACCGCCTCGTTCAGCGTCGAAGGCCTCCAGAAATTTGGAACTCCGACAGCCACGCTGATGGGATCGCTACTGACAGTGATCGTGGTCGCGGTCGTGATCAGCCATTACCTGCCGCAAATGCCGCTGCTGCGCCGGATCGTGCTCGAACCCCCCGATTCCGGCAACCTCGCCTTCAACCCGAGGCTTGTCGGGCAACCTGACCCGGTGGGCTTGTTGGTCGCCGACTCGGAACTTATTGGCCAGGTGGGTGGAGCAGTCAGCGTCCTGCGACCTTCGGGAAAAGCGAGGATCGGTGACAACCTTGTTGACGTGGTCAGCGACGGTCCGTTTATCAATCCCGGCACATCGGTCGAAGTGGTGCGGGTTGAGGGCAACCGGGTGTTCGTCCGCGAGGCCGGGGAATCAACCTGAGCGACAACGTCTCCGACGGGTCCCGTTGCCGTTGCAACTTCATGCGGTACTGCTAGAGTAGGCGATCTGGAAGGATCCGGTCCCCCGATCTCATTTTTTGAGACGGAGGAATGGGGAGGAGTCCCATGGACTGGAGACACTCGTTTCGATTGTGGTACGTGCATGTCGATTACCCGGGAACGCAAGACCGAACTGATCCAGGAATTCCGTCGAGATGAGGCGGATACAGGGTCAGCCGAATTGCAGATCGCGGTACTGACCGAGCGGATTAAGAACCTGACCGAGCACCTCAGGGTGCACGAGAAGGATCATGGCAGCCGACGTGGACTGCTGGCGCTGGTTAGTCGTCGCCGGAGACTGCTGGACTACCTCGATCGGACGGACAATCAGAAGTACCGCTCGCTGATCGAACAATTGAGTATTCGAAAATAGTGTCGTTGGTTCGGACGTGTGGACCATCGGCCCGGTCAGCTTTCGGGATGCTCCCGGAACCGCGGGTACAAACCTGTACAGTTGGTAGGGAATTAGGACGTGAAGAAGGTTGTTTCGTGTGAGATTGGTGGACAGACGCTGAGCCTGGAAACAGGAGAACTGGCCAAGCAGGCCAGTGGCGCCGTCCTGGTACGTTATGCAGACACTGTCGTGTTCGTCGCCTCACAGGACGGACCCCCACGACGTGGCATTGACTTTTTCCCGTTGACGGTCGATTACCGTGAACGCTTCGCATCCGCGGGCAAGTTTCCCGGCGGATTTCTGAAGCGGGAAGGTCGGCCCACGACCAGGGAGATCCTCACCGCGAGGCTGACCGATCGCCCGATTCGTCCCATGTTCCCCAAGGGGTACAAGGACGAGATCCAGGTCATGGCCAACGTGCTCGCGGTCGATCCCGAACACGACCCCGACGTCCACGCCATCATCGGTGCCAGTGCCGCACTGATGATTTCGGAATCCATTCCCTTCCAGGGACCGCTGGCGGCCGTCCGAGTCGGCAAGGTCGATGACCAACTGGTCATCTTCCCCACGCTCGAACAAACCGCCGAAGGCAGTCTCGACCTGATCGTTGCCGGCAACCTCGAGAGCGTGCTGATGATCGAGGGCTTTGCCAAGCAAATGCCCGAGGACGAGATGCTCGAGGCCATCCTCTTTGCCCAGAAGCACATCGTCTCGATCTGCGAACTGCAGAACCAGTTGGTCGCCGAACTGGGCGTCCAGAAGGCCGAGTACGAGGGTGTGGGTGAGAACCCGCTTTTGAGCGCACTGCAAAGCGAGGGCTTCGATCGACTGAAGTCCGCGATGCAAAGCAACGTGAAAGCCGAACGGCACGAACAGACCAAGGCCCTGAAGGACGAATTGCTCGAGAAGCACTTCCCCGAGGACGCCGAGGAAACCGCCGATGGGGCAACCCGCGGCGACTTCAAGGAAGCCTTCCACGATCTCGAACAACTCGTGGTCCGCGACCTGATCCTCAACGACAAGACACGGCTGGACGGCCGTGGCATGGGAGACCTGCGGGACATCAACTGCACGGTCGACCTGTTGCCCCGCGTTCACGGTTCCGCGGTCTTCACCCGCGGCGAAACCCAGTCGGTCTGCACGATCACCCTGGGCACCCCCCGCGACACCCAACGGGTCGACGGTCCGGTCGAGGAATACGAAAAACGGTTCATGCTCGACTACAACTTCCCGCCCTACTCGGTCGGTGAGTGTCGAATGATCCGCGGCCCCGGACGCCGGGAAATCGGACACGGAGCCTTGGCCGAGCGGAGCGTGGCGTCAATCCTTCCCGACGCCGAGGCGTTCCCCTACACGATCCGGGCCATCTCGGACATCACCGAGTCGAACGGATCCAGTTCGATGGCCAGCGTTTGCAGCACGACCCTGGGCCTGATGGCCGCCGGCGTGCCAATCCTCCAGCCAGTTGCCGGCATTTCGATCGGTGTTGTCGCCGAACCCGACGGAACATTCGAGTTGCTGACCGACATTATCGGCGACGAGGATCACTTCGGTGACATGGACTTCAAGATCGCCGGTAGCCAGATCGGTATCACCGGGATCCAACTGGACCTGAAGATCAAGGGCATTTCCGAGGAGATCATCACGGCCACCCTGGCCCAGGCCAAGGACGCCCGTTTGAACATCCTCCGATCGATGCTGGGCACTCTCGGTCAACCGCGACCCGACATCTCCGAGCACGCACCACGCCTCGAACGGACACAGATCGATCCCGAGAAGATCGGCCTGCTGATCGGACCCGGCGGCAAGACCATCCGGGCGATCCAGGAAGAGACCTCGACACAAATCGACATCCAGGAAGACGGCACCGTCACGGTGGCTTCCAGTGATGGCGTCGCAGCCGAGGCCGCCCTGGCACGGATCGAGGCACTGACCGAAGACGTCAAGGTCGGTCGGGTCTACAGCGGAACCGTTTCCTCGGTCAAAGACTTTGGTGTCTTCGTCGAAATCGCACCCGGCAAAGATGGACTCTGTCACATCAGTGAACTCGCCGATGGCTTCGTCAAGTCTGTCGCCGACGTCTGCAGCGTGGGAGACTCGATGGAGGTCAAGGTGATTGCCGTCGATGACCAGAACCGGGTCAAGCTCTCGCGGCGAGCCGTGCTGGCCGAATCCGGGGGCGGCGACGACGCGGCCGACGGTGCCGCCGATGATGGCGGCGACCAGGATGGCGGTGGGGACAGCGACGGAGGCGACGACGGCCAGGAGTGACCGCGATCGACTCGCAGGAACGCCAAGACCTGTTGTCTCGGTACGCCGAGCGGTACGCTGAGATTGCCAGCCTGGCTGGCGGCTTGGCTCATGAGATCCGCAATCCTCTTTCGACCATCTCGATGAATCTCGACCTGTTGGTCGAGGACCTGGTCGACTCCGAGGAGGCTCGCGACCGCAGAATGCTCGACAAGTTGCACACCGTCCAATCGGAGTGCCACCATCTCGAGGAAATTCTCGACGCGTTCCTGCAGTTCGCCCGAGTGGGCTCGCTCGAACTACTCCCCGTCAACCTCAACACTCTCGTCACCTCCTTCCTCGACTTCTACCGGCCACAGGCCGATGAGGCCGGGATCGACATCAGCCCACACCTCGAACCGGGACTCCCCAACATCGGGGGTGACGACGCGGTTCTCAGGCAGATGCTGATGAACCTCTGTCGCAACGCAGCCGAGGCCATGCCCGAGGGGGGACGACTGGAAATCCAGACGGCCGTCGACAACGACCACGTGGCCCTGGTCGTGATCGACAACGGACATGGCATCGATTCTGCTGCCCGCGAAAGGATGTTTGAGACGTTTTTCTCGACCCGCCCCTCCGGCAGTGGCCTCGGACTGCCCACCGTCCGTAAAATTGCTCAGGCACACCACGGGACCATCACCTGCGAAAGCGAACCGGGGCAGGGGACGAAGTTCACCATCCGGTTGCCGATCGACACGCCAGCAGATTCATGAACGATCCAAACCGAACCCCTCCTGTTGACGACAACCTGGACTCCACCGGTCCACCGATCCGTGTGCTGGTCGTCGACGACGACGAGCCTCACGCCCAGGCGGTCGCCGAGAGCCTGGAACGGGTCGGCTACGAATGCATCACGGAAGTCTCCGGCGAGGATGGGGCGACCCGGATCGAGAGCGACAACTTTGACGTGGTCGTCACCGACCTGATGATGGGTGACCTGGATGGACTGGCACTGCTCCAAAAGACCAAGGAGGAACTGCCCAACGCCGAGGTGATCCTGCTTACCGGACACGCCTCGGTCCAATCCGCCCTGGCCGCCGGACAGGCCGGGGCGTCGATGTACCTCACCAAACCGCTGGACATCAACGAGCTGCGAGCCGCGGTCAAAAAGGCCTCGACACGACTCCAACTCTTGCGGCGCAACGCCGAACTCGCGCGCCGTCTCGATGAACGGTTTGGATTCGAGGGAGTCATCGGCAACAGCCCCGCAATGAACCGGGTGCTCGATCAACTCAAGCACGTCGCACCCACCAGCAGCACGGTCCTGATCGAAGGCGAAAGTGGTACCGGCAAGGAACTGGTCGCCCGGGCGCTGCACCAGAACAGCGACCGAAAGTCCAAACCCTTCGTACCACTGAATATCTCGGCGTTGCCCGAGAGCATTCTCGAGAGCGAACTGTTCGGGCACGAGGCGGGTGCGTTCACCGGGGCGATCGGACGGCGGATCGGAAAATTTGAATTCGCCAACGGCGGCACCCTGTTTCTCGACGAGGTCGGCGAAATGCCCACCGAGACACAGATCAAGCTGCTGAGGGTCCTCGAGGACCGCAAGGTGGCCCGGATCGGCGCCAACGAAGAAAACGAAGTCAACGTGCGAATGGTTGCCGCCACAAACGCCGACCTGGAAAACGCCGTCCGCGAGGGCCGTTTCCGAGAAGACCTCTACTACCGTATCGCCGTGGTCACCATCGACCTGCCACCACTTCGGGAACGCCGCGCCGACGTTCCACTGCTGATCGACCACTTCCGCAAGGAACTCTCCGAGACACACGGACGGGATGTGCCAGACGTTTCGCGGACCGCACGACAGGCTCTCATTGCCCATGACTGGCCCGGCAACATCCGCCAACTCCGCAACACCATCGAACGCATGCTCGTGCTCGATTCCGACGGATTGCTCGACGTCGATGATCTGCCTGATGACATCGTTCCCACGGCCGATGGAGACGGGGAATCGGGACGGAGTTTCAGCGGAGCCGACGGCCTGGTTGGACGACCACTGGCTGACGTGGAACGCTTTTACATCGACCAGGCACTTGAACTGGTCGACGGAAAACGCGAGGACGCCGCGGCACTGCTTGGTATTGGCGAACGAACGCTTTACCGTAAAATCAAAGAGTACGGGCTGAATCAGTGATTCTTCGCGGAACCTGTCGCCCAGTACCGGTGTTTACTCTGGGCAAACTCGTCCACGGGCCTTGGAAGAAACAATCCATGTCCACATATCGCCTGTTGACGCTCGTCACCTCGATCAGCGTCCTGGCTGGTTCAGCCACTGCGGCCGACCTGCCATCCGCCTCCACGGTGTCAGCCGAAATCGATCGGTTGATCGATGCCGAGATCACCGCCTCTGGAGGAAAACCGGCACCACAAACCTCCGACAACGATTTTCTTCGACGTGTCAGCCTCGACCTGGCAGACCGCCTGCCCTCTCCGGCCGACACCACGTTGTTCGAGTTGAACCCCGATTCTCGCAAGCGGTCACTGCTGGTCACCGAACTCCTGGGCTCGTCAAACTTCTCCGCCGCGCAATCCCGCTACTGGCGAGACGTCATTTTTTCACGGGCCACGGACACCCGAAGCCGGCTGATGGTCTCGTCGTTTCAGACCTGGATGACCGAGCAGTTCGAACAGCGTCGCGGCTGGGACGAGATTGTCGAGAGCATGCTGACAGCCAAGGGAGACGTCCGCGAGAACGGGGCCACCGCCCTGCTGTTCGCCCAGGGTGGCGAGGCCGCCGAACTGGCAGCCGAGACGTCACGGATCTTCCTGGGGATCCAGATCCAGTGTGCCAATTGCCACGACCATCCGACAGATCGATGGAAGCGAATCCAGTTTCACCAGTTGGCGGCATTCTTCCCTCGCGTCCGGGTCCGCCCGGTCCGAGACTCAACACCGAGAACATTCGAGGTGGTTTCCCTCGACAGAAGTCCCCGGGCCAACCGACGCCCCTCCTCATCATCCCGCTTCGCCAGCGCGATTTTTCAGAGATACGATCGGAACCGTGACGGGAAACTGGTCACCGCCGAGGTAGCCGACTCGCGACTGGCCCAGAACTTCAAACGGATGCTCGAACGTGGCGATTCCAACAAGGACGGGGGTCTCAGCCTGGCCGAGTTCAAGAAGATTCCGCCACCGGGGAATCCCAACCGACGGACCGACACCGAGCATTTCATGCCCAATCTCGACGAACCCAACAACCGGGGCGATGCCATCCGGCCGGTATTTTTCGCCACCGGTGGCCGCGCCAGCGATGGGCTCGATGACGTCAAGCGACGTCAACTGCTGGCCAATCACGTCACGTCCAAGAGCAACCCCTGGTTCACTCGCGCCTATGTCAATCGCACCTGGTCGGTGCTCCTGGGCCAGGGTTTCTCCATGCCGATTGACGACATGGGTCCGGAACGCGAGGTCACTCATCCGCAGGTCTTCGAAAGACTCTGCAAAGACTTCGCCGAGAGCAATTACGATACGCGACGACTCTTCGAAGTGATCACCGGCACCCAGGCCTACCAGCGACAGATCCGCCATCGCGACGCGAACGACTCCACGCCACCATTTGCTGCGGCCGAGCCCAGTCGCCTCCGTGCCGACCAGATCTACAACTCGCTGGTCGGAATCCTCGGTGGAGCGACCATCAGCGGTGGACGCAGAACGCTGCGAGGCGGTCAGTCTCAAAACATGATGTCCCGCCGCCGTTCGTCCGGTCGGACCCTGTTCCTGACACTGTTCGGCTTTGACCCTTCGACTCCCCAGGAAGACATCACCGGCAATGTTCCCCAGGCCCTGTTCCTGATGAATTCGCCGATGATCCACGCCATGGTCCGGTCCCGCGGAAATACCCGCCTGGCCCGTATCCTCCAGAAACACTCCAAAAACGAAGAGGCCGTCGCCGAGGTCTACCTGTTGGTGCTCTCGCGAGAACCCTCGACCTCCGAACTGGCCATCTGCCGCGACTATCTCGCCAAGGTGGGCGACCGTGGAGAAGCATTCGAGGACCTGATGTGGAGCTTGATCAATTCGAGCGAGTTCCTCTCGCGAAGATAACCACACGCAAACGACGTCCCCCGACACAACTTCCTGCGGGCCGCAGGAGCCAGGTTTCCATGACCGATTTTTCAACCGTGACCCCCAACATGTTCACCAGACGCCGTATTCTTGAAGCTGTCCCCGCCACGGCCCTCGCCGCTGGCACCATCGGACTCTCCGACGTCGTGCGAGTCGATGCCGACGAACTCAAGAAACAGGGTCGATCGATGATCCTGCTCTGGATGGCGGGGGGGCCCAGCCAGTTCGAGACTTTCGATCCCAAGCCCGGAATCGCCAACGGTGGCCCCACAAAGGCCATCTCCACGGCCATTCCGGGAGTGCAATTGGCCGAACACTGGGGTCGCACAGCCAAGGTGCTCGACCGGTTTTCCCTGGTCCGGTCCATGACCAACAAGGAAGGCAATCACCAGCGGGCCAGCTACCAACTGCACACCGGTTACATCCCCTCCGGCAGTGTCAAACATCCCAGTCTCAGCGCCAGTATCGCCGAGCAGTTGTCCGATCCGACATTCGAACTCCCTCCCGTCGTCTCGGTCGGCCGAACCACAGGTTCAGGATTCCTGGGAGTCGATTACGAACCATTCACCGTCAGTAACCCCGGAGAACTGCCACAGAATGTCGCGGTTCCCGTTCCTACCAGGCGCTACAATCGTCGCCTGGGACTGCTGGGACAGTTGGAGCAGGAATTCGCCAACCGTGGCGGCAAATCGGTTGTTGCCAATCACAGGCAACTCTACAAGAAGTCCTCCCGCATGGTGCTCAGCCGGAATGTCTCGGCCTTCAGCATCGACGACGAGTCCGATTCGTTGAAGCAGAAATACGGCTCGACGAGTTTCGGACGGGGCTGCCTGCTGGCCCGCCGGCTGGTCGAATCTGGCGTGACGTTTGTCGAGGTCGTCTCACGCGGCTGGGACACTCACCAGGACATCTTCGAACGCATCACGGCCCTGGCCGAACAGGTCGATCCTGCAGTGTCCGCGTTGGTTGAGGATCTCGATGACCGGGGATTGCTCGAAAAAACACTGGTGGTCTGGATGGGAGAATTCGGACGGACTCCGCGGGTCAACGCACGAACCGGTCGCGACCACTATCCCCGGGTCTTTTCGGCAGCCATCGCCGGGGGTGGAGTCCGCGGCGGCCAGGTGATTGGCAGCAGCACCCGCGACGGTTCCGCCGTGGCCGACCGGCCCGTCAGTGTCCCCGACCTGTTCTGCTCGGTGTGCCACTCGCTGCAGGTCGACCCCCGCAAGGAACACCTCAGCCCACTCGGACGCCCCATGAAGGTGGTCGATGGTGGTGAGGTCGTCACGGAGTTGTTCGGCTAGGCGACAGACACCACGGGAATCGGGCCTAGGATTCATCCCGATCCTCGGTCAACCGTGGCCGGAAGAACTTCATGGTCTGGGTGACCACGGTCTTGCGGGTGGCGAATCGTGCCCCCAGCGAACTCACGTAATTCAACAACCCGGTTACCAGGTAACTCCGTCGCCGTTCGAGTCCTCGCAGGGCCTCCTTGACCACCTCACGGGCCGTCTGGGATTTTTTCTTCTTCAACCAACCGGGTACACCGGCGACGTCGAAGAACTCGGTCCGGGTCGTCCCCGGGCACAATGCCATGACCGTCACACCGTGGTCCCGCGCCTCGGCCCACAACGCCTCGCTGAAGTGCAACACAAAGGCCTTGGACGCGGAGTAGACCGGCATGTAGGCGACCGGTTGCATGGCCACGACGCTGGCGACATTAATAATCGCGCCGTGTCCCAGTTGAAGCAATCCGGGGAGTACCCGGTACGTCAACTCGGTCAGGGCCAAGACATTCAATTGCACCATCGACAGCATCAAATCGACGTCGGTCTCGGTGACTTCACCGACAAAACCAAACCCGGCATTGTTGACCAGCAACTCCAGCGTGATGTCGTGTGCTTCAACCCGCTCGAGAATCCTGCTCACGGCACCGGGCGAGGAAAGATCCTCGACGAGGACCAGTGTCTGCACCATGTGTTGCTGCTGCAGTTCTTTGGCCAGTTCCTCAAGCAGGTCACCCCGCCGCGCGGTCAACACCAGGTGCATACCGTTACCGGCAAGCACGCGCGCAAACTCGGCACCAATTCCACTCGAAGCCCCTGTCACCAGGGCCCATCTTTCAGTGTAAGCCTCAAGCACCCCGGCCGTCCTCAGCCAGACCGATTCGACAGCACTGCCCAACCCAATAACGAGCGAATCGTAACAGAAAAACACCGAAAACAAATGACCGGTCGTAACCTGTCACGCCATTCGCAGTGCCACCAGCGATGCCAACGCCACCGCTGCGGTTTCAATCCGCAACACGTGTCGACCCAATCCGATCATCGTAGCACCCGTTTCCACCGCCGCCGCCAGTTCCTGGTCGGTCCATCCTCCCTCGGGACCAACACACAGCACCAGCGAACCGGTCGATTGGTCCACGTGTTTCCCGAGTTCCCCAATTGACGCCGGGCCGCCACGCTGTGCTATCACCAGCGACTGGTCTCCAACGGCCAGCAGATCGGTCCAGGCCGTCAACGGGTCGATCTGCATCAGGCGATTCCGGCCGCATTGCTTACACGCAGAGATCACCGCCTGATGCATCTTCTTTTGTTTTCCATCTCGAGGATGCACGACGCTTCTCTGTGTCCTGAGAGGCACCAGGCGGTCGACTCCCAGTTCTGTCGCCTTTTCGACCAGCGATCGCACCCGATCCCCCTTGGGAACCGCCGTCGCCAACACCACCTCCGGCCCATCACCGGGTGGGTCCTGCTCGAACTCGTGGACAGCCAATTCAACCTCGCGACGACTCCCACCGACAATCTCGGCCCGGGCCTGCACGCCCTGGCCGTCGAAGAGTTCAACGGTATCCCCCGGGCCAAGTCGCAAAACGCTCAAAAGATGGCGGGCTTCGGCCCCGGTAAGCACCACGCGGGGGTTCCCCTGTTCCGGACCGGGTTGTGGCAAGTGTTCACAGAAGGACCGATGTGTCATCGCAACAGTTCCTCGCAGAGCGTTCGCGGGATCCCGATGTCCACCACGTGGACCTCACCAATCCACTCACTTGCCTCCGCGACCATCATTCCCAGTTTGCTGGCCACCATCGTGGCCGTGTGACTCGCACGAACACACCGTCCCAATGGCTGGCCGGTATCGCAATCAAGACCACTGGGCAAATCGACCGCAAGAACACGACCACCGGTCCTGTTGATCGCCTCGATCGCCTCGTCATACGGCGATCGCACCTCGCCCTGGATCCCTGTCCCCAGTAACGCGTCCACCACCCAGTCGGCGTCCGCCAGGACCATGTCCCATTCGGCAGCCGGAACCACCTCCACCTCGCCGCCACCTGACACCCAGGTCTGGTGATTGGCCGCCGCATCACCATCCAGGATCGACGTGTCGACCACCGAAGCAATGCGGACGGTGTAACCGGCATTGTCCAGGTGACGGGCGATCACAAAACCGTCCCCACCGTTATTTCCTTTTCCGGTGCAGACAACAACCGGGCCATCGATTCCCAGCCGCACCAGCAGTTCAGCACAGCCCCGGCCAGCGTTCTCCATCAGCACCAGCCCGGTCATGCCATGCTCACGAATCGCCCGCTGGTCGATTTCACGAGCCTGGCAGCGAGACAGTACGGGCCGCGAATCACACATGTGTCGAATCACCAAACCAGGTGGCACTACCGGGCCTCACCCTTCACGACAGGGCATACGTCAGAAACCCCCGCACCGCGGCAAGGAATTCTTCCGGTTCGTCACCGGCAATATTGTGGGCGCTCTTGGAGAACACTTTCAGGTGGGCGCGGGGCACACGCTCGGCGATGTCCCGCGAATGATTCGGAGGACAGATCCAGTCTTGCGCGCCCGCCAGCACAAGCGTCGGACAGGCGATCGAACCGAGTTGCTCGGTGTAGTCGAAGTCCCGCAGAAAATCGGAAAAGCCCATGTTGAGCTGTTCGAAGTTCCGAGTACCACGGCTCCACGACTCGGCCGATTTCTGGGCATCATACGTGACCGAGTACATCGGCCCCATCGCCTGGTAGTACTCACGAACCTGCTCGAGCGATTCGAACGATCCGTTCCACAGCGTCTCGCAGACCGCCTGCTGCTCGGGCGTTCCACGCTCGGCGACGATCCGCTTGGCATCCTCGAGAAATCGGTAACTGGGTGCGGTGGCACACAGCACCAGGTTTGACACGCGGTCGGGGTATCGGATCGCATACCCCTGGGCAACCATGCCCCCGTAAGACGACCCCAGCAGGCAAATGGAATCCAGGCCCAGGTAGTCCCGAAGCGCATCAACATCGTCGATGTTCTCGTCCAGCGTGTACGTGGACGGATCGGACGCGGCACTACGGCCCGACCCCCGGTGATCGACATAGACCAACTGGGCCACATCGACCAGTCGAGCCACCGTCGATTTGAACCCGACGTGATCACCACCCGGTCCGCCGTGCAGCAGGAACAGCGTCGGCCGCTGGACCATCCTCTCGCCGTCGGGCACCAGTCCCGCCCCATCGACGTCAAAGTAGATCTCGGTGCCGCGAATCCGCGCCTTCATCTGGTTTCTCCCCGTCTCCGGTCCGACCCGAGGAACCGAGCCTAGTCGGCCTCGTCGAACCGGTGAGTTGGAACGGGCCGCCCGGGACGAAAACTCTGGGTCTGACGAAACTCGACCGACGCCCCTCGTGTTCCAACCGCCTCGATCACTTCTTCCCGAACAACCTCTTCCAGCCACTCCGGATCACAAGCCACCCGGGCGTTGATGATCACGTCTACGGTCTTGACCTGGCAATTCGATGGCAAGGACAACTCGGGATGATCCTCGCTGGAGACCAGGTTCGCCACGCCGAAAAAGCCTTCCCACAAGCCGATGACCTTCAGGTGTGCCGTCTCGGCCTCCTGCTCCTCCAGTCGTTTGGCCGTGCGCGTGACGAGTTCCAACAGGAACTCGTCGAGATCAAACGACTCCTCGGCGGACAACTGCAGGCTGCTGTTGAGCCAACCCAACTCGGCTTCGCCCTCGGCATAGGTGTTGTAGTCAATATCGAGCACTCGACGGCCAAAATCACCGGCCCGGTCAAGCAACTCGACCAGTTCTTCAAAACCAGCGCCGGTCTTGGCCGAGATCTTCTGGATCATCACCTCGGGACAATGACCGGAAACCAGTTCGACAAGTTCATCAACCTCATCTGTCCCGAGTTCATCAATCCGGTTGATCAGAATCACGTCGGCCTCCTCGAGCTGTTTCTCGAGAATGTAAGCGGCCTTGGGCGAGAAACCTCGCGAGTCGCCACGGAGAACACGGCGACCGTGGCTCGGCTTGAGAATGACGGAATAGGGGGCGATCTGAAAACTGGTGTCGAAGAGCCGTTTGATGGGCTGGATCACGGTGGCGACCAGGTCGGTACAACTGCCAACCGGCTCGGCCAGGATCACGTCCGGTCGTTCATCCTCGCCCAACTGCTCCATCGTGCTCATCAACTCGTCAAAGTTGCAGCAGAAACAGGCGCCGGCCACCTCTCCCACGTTGAGTCCCTGTGACCGGAACGTGTTGGTGTCGACCAGGTCAGACGCCTGGTCATTGGTCACCACACCGACATTTTTTCCCTGCTCGGTGTAGTGCCGCGCAAGCCGTCCGAGCGTTGTCGTCTTCCCGGCTCCAAGGAAGCCGCCGACCATGATGAATCGTATGGTGTGCATCGAGCTGTCCTGCCGGTCGCCGCTTGTCTTCGGATGTGCAAACTGCGACAAACAAGACACGCCGTCCCAATCGGCCATCGTAGAGGGTTTCTGCGGCGGTCACCAACCTAGCCCTTCCCTGGCGCCCACATGCCTGCCGAAGACCTCCCCGCAATCCTGGGTGGCCAACCAACCAGGCCAGAGGGTCCTCCCGGCTGGCCACCGGATGACCCGGCCATCGTTGAAGTCCTCCATCGGGCAGCCACCGACGGCAGTTGGGGCCACTACCACGGCCCTCACTCCACCGCCCTGGCCGAACAACTCGCTGCTATTCACGGATTCGAGCACATCCTGTTGTGTGCCAGTGGTACTGTCGCCGTCGAACTGGCACTGCGAGGACTGAAAATCGGAGCCGGGGACGAGGTGATCCTGGCGGCCTATGACTTCCGTGGAAACATGCAGGATGTGTTGTGTGTCGGAGCCACTCCCGTGCTGGTGGATGTCCGTCCCGACAACTGGAACCTGGATGTCGATCGGGTCCAGGAGGCCCTGACCGATTCCACTCGGGCACTGCTCGTTTCCCATCTCCACGGCGGACAGGTCGACATGCCGGCACTCCGCAAACTGGCCGACCAGAATGGCGTGGCGATCATCGAGGACGCCTGCCAGGTTCCGGGATCCCTGGTCGCCGGACGAGTTGCCGGGGGTTGGGGCGAGGTGGCGGTGCTGTCCTTTGGAGGAAGCAAGTTGCTCTCGGCCGGGCGAGGCGGGGCACTACTGACCAGCGACGAGAGCATCGCCCAGCGGGTGCGAACCTACACGCAACGGGGAAACGAGGCGTACCCACTCTCGGAACTCCAGGCAGCGCTGTTGCGGCCACAGCTCGATTCTCTGTCTGAACGGAATCAGCGACGGGCGGCCGCCGCCGGACAGGTCATTGAATCGCTCGCCGATCATCCCGCCCTGGTCCCGTTCTCACTGCCCGGGGAACCCGGCTCCCAACCCGGTCTCTACAAACTCGGGCTACAATTCCACCCCGACCACTGCGATGGACTCACGCGAAACGCGTTTGCCCAGGCAGTCCGGGCCGAGGGAATTGCCATTGATCCGGGCTTCCGAGCACTGCACAAGTCCCACAGCCGACGACGGTTCACAACCGCCGGCGACCTGGCTGAAGCCGACCGGGCCGATGACAACGTCCTGGTGATGCACCATCCCGTGCTGCTCGAACCCGACGAGACGCTCGCCCAGATCCGAACAGCCATCGACCGTGTCTCCGCTCACGCCGAGGCGATCGGCCGAGAACTGGGATTTGTTTGCTGAACAACCCGGTTCACGGAAATGGCAGAACGCAACCTGGAACTCCGCAACTCAATCGCCGTGCAGTTTCCTGAGTCTGCCCGAGGTCCGCAGCATCCATTGCATCCGCTCGAACTCGTTGAGCCATTCTTCGGTGGCCTGTTCCAGTAGCGTTGGATCGCTGTCCCCGGCCGGAACAACCAGCGACGCATCGATATCGGCAGCCATGGCACGGTACTTTGCCAACGTGCGGTCACCAAAGACACCGCACACGAAATCATCTTCGCTGAGAAACACCACCACCGGCACACGCTGGCCGCCGTTGACCGCAAGACGCTCGGTCAACCCGGGATTCGCGTCCCGATCGACGTACCTCACGTTGAGCACCGGGTTCTCCAGGGCAAACCTGTCGAAAATCGGACACTGATTGACGCAATCACCACACCAGGCCCCCGCCAACACCAGCACCTTCATGTCTCGAGCAAACGATCCCAGCACGGCCTGTTGCCGGTCCGTCAGTACCACACGGTCCCGGACCACCCGCCACCGCTCCCGATCCTCTTCGGATCCGTGGTTCTCGAGAAACTCACCATAGGCCAATGCCCCCGCAAATTCCGTGGCAAGATCGGTCATCTGTATCAGCCCCGCTTGATCGTGAGTTGTTCGGCGAGGAGTCACGATACGCCCGGATTGGCCGCGCGGCAACCACGGCGACTGAGACTCGGAGAGCCCGATTCCCTAGGATGAGATCTCTCGTCAACCACACACAAGGACCTCGCCACCGTGGACCCTCTCGAAATCCTCAAGACACTCGTCTCGATCCCCAGCGTCAATCCCATGGGCCGTGATCTCTCGGGGCCCGAGTACTTCGAGACACGCGTCTCGGACTGGCTGTGCGAGTTTTTTGCCGAACGCGAGATTGCTCACGAACGAAT
This sequence comes from uncultured Planctomycetaceae bacterium, assembly GCA_963933195.1. Lineage (GTDB taxonomy): Bacteria > Planctomycetota > Planctomycetia > Planctomycetales > Planctomycetaceae > UBA8437. Next base: position 24,521 of record CAWVUS010000005.1, on the reverse strand, counting down.
CGAGGTGGTTCCCGGTCGCGCCAACGTGATTGCCCGTGTCGAGGCCGGGTCCGACCGTCCCACCATCGTTCTCGACGCACACCAGGACACCGTTCCAGTCGATGGAATGACCATCGATCCGTTCGATCCCGTGATCCGGGACGGGAAGATCTACGGTCGTGGTGCCTGTGACGTCAAGGGGGGCATGGCGGCCATGCTGCACACAGTGGCCCGCTTGGCCAGCGAACGCCCACCGGGAGCAGCCAACGTCATCATCAGTTGCACGTGCGACGAGGAATCCAACGTCCAGGGCATCACCGACCTCGTGCGATTGTGGACCGATGACAATCGACACTCGGAACTGATCCCGACTCGACCTGACCTGGCCCTGGTCGCCGAACCCACGCTACTGGACATCGTCGTCGCTCACCGTGGCGCCACTCGCTGGAAAATTCGCACCACCGGTCGCGCCTGTCACAGTTCCCAACCCGAACAGGGCATCAACGCGATCTACCGAATGGCCCGCGTCGTGTCGGCCCTGGAAGATTACGCCGCCAGCCTCGCCGACCGGGTCACGCCACACCCACTGTGTGGCAATGCCACGCTGTCGGTCGGACTGATCCAGGGTGGAGTCAGCGTCAACACGGTGCCCGACGAGTGCCTGGTCGAGATCGATCGCCGCGTGATTCCCGGTGAAGACGGCCTGGGAGTCATGCACGACGTTCGAGACCATCTCGAACACACCATCGATGTTCCATTCGAATTTCTTCCTCCGTGGCTGGTCGGTGTGCCGTTGCCGGATGAAGGCAACCAGGAATGGGCCAGTCGTCTGCAGGATCACGTTGCCGCGATCACCGGTCCCCGACAACTGGTCGGGGTCCCCTACGGGACACACGCCTCTCGATTCGCCGCTGCCGGTGTACCAGGCATCGTCTGTGGTCCCGGGTCCATCGATCAGGCACACACCAAGGACGAATGGCTGGACATCGGGGAATTGGAACAGGCCGCCGAGATCTATTACCGGTTCTGCTCACACGCGGTTTGATGTGACCGACATCGTGTGCCAGACTGGCCGTATTGCTGATGGACGAGACTACATCGAGGACAAGCCCGTGCGAGTGGTGACATTTGGCGAAGTGATGATCCGGCTGGCCCCCGAGGAATTCCTGAGGCTCGGCCAGGTGTTGCCCGGGCGATTCGAAGCGACCTTCGGTGGAGGCGAACTCAACGTCGCCGTCTCAATTGCGCACCAGGGCGGCCAATCAGCATTTCTCAGCAGCTTGCCGAACAATCCCCTGACCGATTGCCTGGAACAGGAGATGCGGAAATTCGGCGTCGACACCGGGTTGCTACGACGGGTCGACCGTGGTCGGTTTGGAATCTACTTTGTCGAAACCGGAGCCAATCAACGAGGCGGCACGGTGACCTACGATCGCGACGGCACGTCAATCGCCCTGGAAGACGCGGCTGCTTACGACTTCGATTCGGCATTCGCCGGGGCTGGCTGGTTGCACATCACCGGGATCACACCGGCCATCAGCCAGGCCGCCGCCGGGGCCGCCCTGGAAGCCGTTCAAACCGCGTCACGGGCCGGCCTGACCGTCTCGTGCGATCTCAACTTCCGTAAGAAACTCTGGAACTGGCAAGCGGGCACCGACACCGTCGACCTGGCACGGGACACCATGCGCGGACTGATGCCGTTCATCGACGTGGTGATCGCTAACGAGGAGGACTGCGATCTGTGCCTGGGAATCCGGGCCGAGGAAACCGATGTCGAGGCGGGGCATCTCAACGTCGACGCCTACCAGTCGGTTGCTCGGAAGATCGTCACCGAATTCTCCAATGTCTCGACTGTTGCCATCACGCTGCGGGAGAGCTATTCAGCCAGCCACAACAACTGGGGTGCCATGCTGCTGGACGCCGCTTCCGACACCGCGCACTTCGCCCCACTGAATGCCAGTGGTGACTACCAGTCCTACGAGATGCACAATATCGTCGACCGGGTCGGTGCCGGGGATTCCTTTGCCGGCGGACTCATCTTCGCCATGACGACTCCCGAATTGTCCGAACCCGAAACCGCCTTGCGGTACGCGACCGCCGCCAGTTGCCTCAAGCACAGTATCAAGGGCGATTTCAGCTACGCCCAACGGCCCGAAATCGAATCGCTGATGGGGGGTTCCACCTCCGGCCGAGTCTCTCGCTGAGTCCCGCTGCCTGGTTCCACATTCTCCCCTCAACCCCGACTCAATTCATGGCCCGACGCCGGCGACGAATCGAAAAGTGGTTGGCCGGTTCACGGACCCCGGTCTTCGTGCTCGACGCCAATCGCATCGTCTGTTGGTTCAACTCGGGATGCGAGGAACTGACCGGCTGGCCCGCCGAAGAGGTCATCGGATGGCGGTGTGACTACAGCAGTGAATTCGAGCAGGGCACCGTTGACGCCCTGCTCGCCAGCCTCTGCCCTCCCCCGGATCTCGATCTTCACCCCGACCACCCAATCCCCATCCAGATGGCCTGCCGTGACGGCCGATCCCTGCCCCAGGCCCTGCACGTGTTTCCTCTCAACGACGAACTGGGACAACCCGACGGGTTCCTGGGCGTCCTGGGTCCCGTCCGGGCAGGCGAGCCAACAACCACCAGCGAAACACCCACGCATCGGCTCCACGCTGAACTGGCCGCCATGCGTCATTCCCTGCGTGAACGGTTCGGCCAGGATTCGCTGCTGGGAACAGGCCCCGCCATGGCCCGGCTCCGGGCACAGGCACGCCTGGCCGGAGACTCGTTGTCCAGCGTTTGCCTGATCGGTGAGCCTGGTAGCGGACGGGAACACACGGCACGGGCCATTCACTACTCGGGCGCCGCGGGCGACCAGTCCTTTGTTCCGCTGGACTGCAACGGGCTACCGCCCGGCGAACAGGCCGACATCATCGACAGGATGTTCCAGTCGCCGGAGGCAGGATCCGGTAGCGTGTTTCAGCCCGGCTCCCTGTTTCTCGCCGACGTCGATCACCTGCCACGTGACATCCAACAACGGCTGTTGGACCAGCTCACGACACCGCACACCACCTCAGAACCCTCGCTGCGATTGATGGTCTCCTCGACCCGCCCCCTGGAAGAGGCCGTCGCCCGCGAGGACCTGTTGCCCGACCTGCACTTCCATGCCTCGACAGTCTCGATCACCGTGCCACCGCTGAGGGATCGCGGCGAGGACTTTCGGCCGCTGGCCCAGCACTTCCTCGAACGACACAACCACACGGCCAGTCGACAGGTCGGGGGCCTTGCGCCGGACTCGTGGACGGTCCTGGGCCAGTACGACTGGCCGGGCAACCTGGATGAACTGAACCTGGTGATCCTCGAGGCAGCCGTCGCGGCTGCGGACCGTGACTCGTCGCTGATCGACCCCGACGACTTGCCATTTGCGTTCCGAACCGGCATCGACGCTCAACGAGCCGGAGGACCACTCGAGCAACCCATCGAGCCGCTCGAAAACGTCCTGGAGCGTGTCGAGCGAGAACAGCTGGGACGGGCCATGCAACGGGCCCGGGGAAACAAGGCCGAGGCCGCCCGCCTGCTGGGCCTCACGCGACCCCGCCTGTACCGTCGACTGACACAGCTCGACATGCTCGAGGACGATTTCGACCCGGATGACGACTAGCGGCGAACAACCGGTGCCCTGGCCCGGTCAATCCGAACGTCAACAACAGCCGGCTGTCCCGATTCAATCGCACGTCGCAAGGCTCCGGACAAATCCTCGACCCGCTCCACCCGTTCGCCCCAGCCTCCTAGCGATCGACACAACTCGTCGTAACGCGTGTCAGACAGCTCGCAGCCAATCAACCGCTCGGCACCATAATCGGCCAGCTGGATCTGGTATTCGGCATTCCAGCACGCATCGTTTCCAACCACGATCACCACGGGCAAGTCGTATCGGATGGCTGTCTCGAGTTCCATGGCATGAAAACCGAACGTGCCATCTCCGACCGTTGCAATCACCGTCGCATCGGGACACGCCACTCGAGCCGCCAGGGCAGATGGCACGCCACCGCCAATCGAACCACTGGGCCCGTTGATCACTCGATGAGTCGACTGGACGATCGCCTGGGTCCACTGTCCGAACTCTCCGCCATCAGACACGAACACCGATTCGTCCGCCTCGGCCAGCACCTCGTTCACCGCCCTGGCCACCTGCACCGGATGCAGGCGACCGTCCCCATCCGCCGCGATCGTCTTCCATTCCGTCGGTCGGTGTTCCACGGCCTGTCGGATCTCATCCCGCCACTCGACCAGGTCCTCTCGCGGTGCATCACACACCTGCACCAGCCGTTCAAGAGCGGGCACGGGATCAGCCAGGTCAGCTACCGCCAGCCTCCCGGCGGTTTCCAGGCGACTGCCGAACTGTTCGAGCACGGACGCGTCTGGATCAACCAGCACAACCCGGCATCCGTCGTCGACAAAGGGTGACTCGAGAAACTTCAGCCCGACATCCGGTTTGCGACCGACGAGCACCAGCAGGTCGGCACGCGCCAGCACCTCGGCAAATGCCCCCAGGCTGGGATCATTGATACCACGAGGACTCCCCATCGCCAGGGCCGGCACTCCGGTGCTCTCTTCGAAGTGCTGCAGGATCTCGGGGCCTGGGCCGCTCACCAGTGCCGGCCCGGCCAGGACCAGCGGTCGAGCGGCCTGGTCCAGCAGTCCCAAAATCGTTCCGGCGGTATCACGATCGAGCAGGCTGACGATCGGCTGCGAGTCCTCGGCCACCGGCGGTCCGGCCACCTGGTGACTGCCCGTCCTCGAGAGAACATCGCCGGGAAGTGTCACGTGCACCGGTCCCGGCCGGCCACTGCGAGCCAAGCGGATGGCCCGGGAGAGATCGTGTCCCAGGTCGGCGGAACTCGTCGCCCGCCACGCCGCCTTGGCCACTCCACCAGCCATTTCCGCCTGTGGCATCTCCTGGAACCCCCCCTGCCCATCACGGGAAACCGGTGAGCAGCCGCTGAGAACTACCACGGGCGACTCGGCCATCGCGGCCACGTAGGTTGGTGTCAGGGTGTTGGTGAATCCGGGCCCGGCCGTCACCAGTGCGACACCCACCTCGCCGGTCAGGCGTCCCCAGGCATCGGCCATGTGCACCGCCGCGGCCTCGTGCCGGACGTGCAGCAACTCGACCCCGGTGTCGATCGTCGCATCGAACACCGACATGATCTGGTTGCCCGAGAGGGTGAATAGCCGGCGAATCCCGGCAATCTCGAGCGAACTCACCAGGTGATCGGCACCGCGTGGAGACGAACTGCTCATGGTGCGGGCGATCATAGCGTGCAGCCGGATGGGGCAACACCTACAATGTGCCTGCTCCAACCGGTCCAAAGGCCCCTTCACCGAGAACGTGCACCCATGACCCAAACCGGCCGGGGACTGTCACGCCGTGACCTGCTGGTCCGCTCCGCAGCCTGGGGACTGGCTCCCGGTCTGTTTGCCCACTCCTCCCTGGCAGGAAAAAAACGACGACGGCCTCGCGTTGCGGCGATCTTCACAGAACTCCGGTTCCGATCGCATGCCTACAACATCCTGGAGAACTTCTTCCGGCCGTATCTCTTTGATGGTCGCCTGGTCGACCCGGGTGTCGACATCGTCTCGTTCTACGCCGACCAGTTCCCCGACGGCGACATGGCGCGTGACGTGGCCAAACAGTTCAAGGTGCCATTGTACGATTCGATCGAGAAGGCCATGTGCGTCGGTGGTGACACCCTCGCCGTCGATGCCGTGCTCTCAATCGGAGAACACGGCGATTATCCGGTCAATGAGCTGGGCCAGAAGAAGTACCCGCGCAAGCGGTTCTTTGATGCCGCCGTGGCGGTGATGAAACGAGCCAACCGCTTCGTCCCGTTGTTCAACGACAAGCACTACTCCTATCGCTGGGACTGGGCTCGCGAGATGGTCGATGTGGCCCGCGCCAACCACATGCCACTGCTGGCAGGCAGTTCGGTCCCCCTGGCCCAGCGACGACCCGGCCTGGAACTGCCACGTGGTACGAAAATCACCGAAGCGATCTCGATCCATGGCGGGCAACTGGAATCCTATGGGTTCCACGGACTCGAGGTCCTGCAGTCAATGGTCGAATCACGCGGTGAGGCTGGCGAAACCGGAATCGCCCGTGTGCAGGTCCTCGAAGGCGATGCCCTGTTCGACGCGGCGCGGCAGGGACGCTGGTCGATGGAACTGGCCGAATCGGCGATGCTGGCCGAACTGGACCGTCGGCCACGATCGATGCAACGGCTGATCGCCAGCCACGAGAACAGCACACCTCACGCGATCCTGGTCGAGTACCGTGACGGGCTCAAAGCAGCGGTGCTCAAGGTCGGCTCAGACTCCAATCGCTGGAACTTCGCCTGCCGTGTCGAGGGCGAATCGCGGCCGAGAGCCACGGCACTTTTCAATGGGCCCTGGGGCAACCGCTGCCTCTTCAAGGGGCTCTCTCATGCCATCCAGGCCATGTTCATTCACGGCAGGGAACCGTATCCGGCCGAACGCACACTGCTGGTCACTGGAGCTCTCGATTCGGCCGTCCGCAGCCATCACGCCGGTGGCAAGCCGATGCCAACCCCGCACCTGGACATTTCCTACGCCCCGACAGACTTCTCCGACTTCCGAGAATCCGGGCGGAGTTGGCAGATCATCACCAAGCACACAGCTCAGCCCCGGGACTTCGATCCTGGCGACCGCAAGTTCCTGGATCAGTAACAACACATCGTCATGAGTGGTTCGGGACTGATCCCTGCTGGCATCGGTCCCGATGTTTTTGTGTACACAGTCATTGGACCGGAATGCTCACCATGATCACCCGCATCACCCTGCTCACCCTGCTCACCCTGCTATTGACCATCGCAGCCCCTGCACTCTCCCAGGACAATTACAAGCACGGCCCCGATTCGATGGTCCACGAGGGTGTGCCCCAGGGAACCGTCACAAAGCACAAGTGGACCAGCAAGACGGTCTTTCCGGGCACGGTCCGCGACTACTGGATCTACGTACCCAAGCAGTACGACGGCAAGACTCCAGCGGCGGTCATGGTCTTCCAGGACGGTGGCAGCTACGTGAACACCAAGCGGTCGTTCCGGGTTCCGACCGTCTTCGACAACCTGATCCACCGCGGCGAGATGCCGGTGACGATCGGCATCTTTCTCAACCCCGGCTCCATCCCCCCCAGCAAACCCGGTGCCCGGGCACGACGGAACCGCAGCTTTGAATACGACACGCTCAGCGGACAGTACGCTCGGTTTCTGCTCGAGGAGATTCTGCCGGAGGTTGGCAAACGCTACAAGCTGACCGACAACCCCGCCCACAGAGCCATCTGTGGCATCAGTTCTGGCGGCATCTGTGCCTGGACGGTCGCCTGGGAACACCCGGACCAGTTCAGCAAGGTCCTCAGCCACGTCGGCAGTTTCACCAACATCCGCGGCGGACACGTCTACCCGGCATTGATTCGCAAGACCGAACCAAAACCGATCCGTGTTTTCCTGCAGGAAGGCAGCAACGACCTCGACAACCTCCACGGCAGTTGGCCGTTGTCGAACCGCCAGATGGCCGCCGCGCTGAAGTTTTCGAAGTACGATTACAAGTTCGTGATGGGCACCGGTGGTCACAACGGACGACACGGGGGTGCCATCATGCCCGAATCGCTGAAGTGGCTGTGGCGTGGCTGGAACGGAAAAACGTCCGACTCCCCGAAAAAGAAGTGACACCACCCGCACCCGAGCTCGATCCAACTTTCTCGCAGGACACTCCCATGACCGGCCTTTCCAAGTTCACACGTCTCGTTGCCGCCTGGCTGCTGCTGATCGGTTCGAGCGCGATGGCCCAGGACATGCCCCTGACGCAAGTGTTGTTGCCCGGCGAGGACTGGCAACTGGTCGGTTCGGGTTACAAGTTCACCGAGGGACCGGCCGTCGACGCCAAGGGCAACGTGTTCTTCACCGACATTCCCAACGACCGTATTCACCGCGTCGACGCAACGACGGGCAAGGTCACCGTTTTTGCCGAGAAGACGGCCCGGACCAATGGACTGATGTTTGGACGGGACGGCCTGTTGTACGGCTGCCGAAACGGGGACAAGCAGGTGGTGGCCTACGCCCCGGACGGCAGCCACACCGTCATCGCCAGTGATATCTCATGCAATGACCTGGTCATCGGAAGCGACCTGAGACTGTTCGTCACCGACCCGAGTGGCGGCAAGGTCTGGACGATCGATGCGAAACGGAAGAAACGCGTCGTCGCCGAGGGCATCGGACCCAACGGGGTCATCCTGTGGCCCGGCGAAGGGACCCTGGTGGTCACTGAACGGAATGACGCTCACCTGTGGACGTACCGGGTCGAACCCGATGGCAGCCTGTCTCACCGCGAACGGTACTACCTGCCCCTGAGACTACTCCCCGGGCGGGATCGGCCCGGTTCCGACGGAATGACCGTCGACACCAACGGCCGCCTGTACGTCACAACATCAGCCGGAGTCCAGATGTTTGACCCGACCGGCCGAATGGGCGGGGTCATCGCCAAGCCACACCGCGGGTCGCTGGCCAACGTGGCCTTTGGCGGTCCGAAACGGAACCTGATGTTCGTGACCGCCGGTGACCGGGTGTACCGGAGAAAGACCCGGGTCCAGGGTGCCGTTCATTTTCTCAAGCCAGCCGTCCCGCGACGCTGAACCGACAGGCCTTCTTCTCATGCCGTTGCGGGTGACAAACGTCCGACTGCCGGTGACGCTCGATGAACAGCACATCGGGCCCGAGCTGGCCCGACGACTGGGCGTCGATTTGACCGACGTGACCGGCTGGAGAATCCTCAAGAAAAGCCTCGATGGACGTGCCCGCGACAACCTCAAGTTCGTCTACTCGGCTTCCGTGGACGTTGCGGACGAGGAATCCCGGCTCGAGCAATTGATCCGTCGTGACAGTGTCGATCAGTACCTGCCCAAGACGTTCGAGGATCCCCCGCCGGGCAGCACACCCCTGGAGGAACGCCCGGTGGTGATCGGCTCGGGACCCGCCGGATTGCTGGCGGCCTACTACCTGGCAATCCGCGGCTTCCGACCACTGATCCTGGAACGGGGACCGGCGGTCAAGGAACGGGTGACAAGCATCCGCGATTTCGACGCGGGTGGAGAACACGACCCGGACGACAACTACCTCTTCGGCGAGGGAGGGGCCGGGACGTTCAGCGATGGCAAGCTGACCTGTCGTCTCTCGGGACCCGATATCGATTGGGTCCTGGAACGGTTCGCCGAGTTCGGTCGTCGCCCGTCGGTCGCCTGGGAGCAACGTCCACACCTGGGCAGCAACCGGCTGCCATTCGTGGTGAGAAGTTTTCGGCATGCCATCGAAGCGGCTGGAGGTGAATACCGGTTCGGATGCCGATTTGAAGGACTGGAAATCGAGAACGGACAACTGGTCGCCCTGGCGACCAGCGCGGGACGGATCCCCACGAAACTGGCGCTACTGGCCATCGGACACAGTGCGCGAGACACCTACCAGATGCTGTTGGAGACGGGCATCCCGATGGAGCCCCGGGCCTTTCAGATGGGGCTGCGGATCGAACAGCCACAGTCACAGATCGACGCCGAGGCGTACGGGCGACCCGAGTACCGTGAACTGCTCGGGGCGGCCAACTACAACCTGGTGGCCAAGGGTGAACGCAACGTCTACACCTTCTGCATGTGTGCCGGAGGACACATCATTCCCAGTGTTTCTGAACCGGACATGTTCTGCACCAATGGAATGAGCAACTCGCGACACGACACACCGTTTGCCAGCAGCGGGTTGATGGTGACCGTAGAACCCGAGGAGTTCGGTTCGACCGACCCGCTGGCAGGTGTCCGCCTGCAACAACAATTCGAGGCCGTCGGGTATCGGTTGGGACGGAGCGAATACCTGGCCCCGGCGCAACGGGCCGCGGATTTCCTGGCGGGACGCTCACCCGACCCGGCCAATCGCATCGAGACATCTTACCTGCGGGGAACCATCCCTGCCTCACTCGAAATGGTGCTTCCGGCAACAGTGATCTCAACCATCAAGTGGGCCCTGCCCCTGTTGAATCGCAAGTACCACAAGGCGTTTCTGCCCGAGGCGGTGCTGGTGGGACCGGAAATGCGGGGCAGTTCCCCGGTGCGAATCGTTCGCGATCGCGAACATTTTCAGTCACCCGGCTGCCGGGGTCTTTACCCGGTGGGTGAGGGAGCCGGTTTTGCCGGTGGCATCATCAGCGCCGGGGTCGATGGCGTGCGTGCCGCGCGGGAGATCATTCGGGAATTTGCTCCGTTGGATTGAGGCCACCGGGTTCACTCACCCAGCGTGCTCTTGCGGCGGAGAATATGGTGATAGTGCTGAGCGAAACGATGGGCCTCGTCGCGAACATATTGCAGTAGCCTCAGCCCAAATCCGTGACGCGACAGCCGGCGAGGCTCGGACTCGCCGGGAACAAAAACTTCCTCCTCGCGCTTCGCCAATGATACGGTAAACGGCGGATCGACCCCGATCACCTCCATCGCCTCCAGGGCTGCATTCAACTGGCCCTTGCCACCGTCGATCAGCAGGATATCCGGGAAAGCCTCACCCTCCTGGTGCAACCGCCCCATTCGCCTGGAGACCACCTCGCGGATCGAGCCGTAATCATCCACGCCATCGACGGTCCGAATGCGGTAACGCTTGTAACCGTGTTTGAACGGTAGTCCGTCTATGAATTGCACGAGGCTGGCCACCGTCTCACCTCCCTGCAAGTGCGCGATGTCGACCCCCTCGATCCGCCTGGGCACCTCGTCGAGACCAAAGACCTGCTTCAGGCCCGAGAGTCCCCGCTTGGGATCAACATAGAAGACCTCTGGCTGAGCGTGCTCCTCGAGATCACCTCGCAGGTTCAGGTCCTCCAATGCCTGGATCTCGTCCCGGATTCGTGCCGCCTTCTCGTAGAGTTGCTCGGCGGAGGCCTGTTGCATCTCCTGGGCCAACTCGCGCAACAGCCGCCCACGCCCTCCGTCAAGAAACGTCTGCAGCCGCCGGATATCGCGGCGATAGTCCTCCTTGCTGATCCGCAGATTGCACGGTGCCGTGCACTGATCAATGCTCGCCAACAGGCAGGGCCGGAACCACTGCCACCGCTCGTCACCGTCGTCGATGTCCAGGGAGCAGGTTCGAAACCGAAAAATTCTCTGCAACACCGCGATCGCACCACGCAACGCCTTGGCGTTGGTGAAGGGACCATAGAGCCGGGTCCCACGATCCTGTGGTGTTCGAGTGAACTCGACCCTCGGAAAGTCCTCGCGAACGAATACCTCCAGGTAGGGAAACGTCTTGTCGTCCTTCAACTCCTGGTTGAACTTCGGCTGGACATCCTTGATCAACCTCGCCTCCAGCAACAAGGCATCGACCTCGCTGTCGGTCTCGATCACTTCCACGTCGCGGATCTCCGGCACCAGTCCCGCCGTCCTCACCTCCTGGGCGGCCGCCGCCGTGAAATAACTGCCCACCCGGCTACGCAGGTTCACCGCCTTGCCAATGTAGATCACCCGGCTCTCGGCATCCTTCATCAGGTAAACGCCCGGCCCGGAGGACAACCCGCGGACTGTCTCGCGCAACGTCTCGAGGATCGCCGGATCGTTGGTCATAGCGGCCTGTTTGCCTCGAGCATTCGCCGGACCACCTCACGACGACTGTCGGTCTCCTCGAAGATCGCCAACTGCTGCCGACTTCCCGTCGAGACCGGAAGGCTCGATGTACTCTCCAACTCGGCAACGCAATCCAGGCTCTCGGCCGTCGGTCGCAGAATCTCGATCAGCCGGTCGGTCGTCTCCTGGACCGAGTGCTGCTGGTAATCATCGCTGTTGACCAGTTCGGCGCCCGGGCCGAACCGTGTGGCCCTCCACTTGTTCTGCTGCACCATCATCGGGTGATACTCCGACTGGTACGTGCCCCGGTCGATCTCCTCGGACATCGCCTGCACCATGCACTGCACCAGGGCGGTCAGGGCCAGGACCTGGCCGAGGTTGGCCGGCATGTCACAGACTCGGATCTCGACGGTGCCAAAGAGGTGGTGAGGTCGGATGTCCCACCAGATCTCACGGATCGTGTTGATAAAACCGGTGTCGACCAGGTGCGAAACGAGCCAGATGTACTCGCTCCAGTTCCGCATCCGGTGAGGCAGGCCAGCGGTCGGCAAGCCCTCCATGATCTTCGAACGGTTCGAATGCAACCCGGTGCTGCGGCCTTCCCAGAACGGGGAATTGCTCGACAGGGCCAGGAGCAGGGGCAGGTGCCGCAGCATCCTGTCGCAGATCATCACGGCCTTGTCACCACTGTCGACACCGACATGCACGTGCAGGCCAAAGGTGACCAGTCGCCGTGCGACATCCTGCATCAATTCGACCAGTTCGAAGTACCGGTCATTGACGGTGATTTCCTGAGACCGCCAGCTGGAAAAGGGATGTGTCGCCGCCCAGAACAACTCCAGTCCCAGGTCGCCGGTCACCCGTTCGACCGCCGTGATCGTTGACTTCAGGTCCGCGCCCGCATCCCTCACCGTCTGGCAAACCCCGGTGTTGATTTCCAGGTAACACTGCATCAGTTCCGGCTTGACCCGCTCGTCAAGTTCCGCGGGCAAGCCCGCGATCACCTTGTCGATCGCGCTGCTCAGCGAGAATGTCTCGCGATCAACGAGCTGCAACTCGATCTCCACGCCGATTGTCGGACTCTCGTTGCGGGTGAACTGCAGTGTCGACATGATCACTTATCCTCCTGCCCCGGTGCCTTCATCATCGATGGCGACACGGGTTTCGGCGAGACCGTTTTCTCCGGAGAGGCCCCACAACAACGCGGCGCGGATCATCACTCTCGCCCCGGCCACCAGGCAATCCTCATCGATGTCGAACCCGGGCGTGTGCAACAGGTGCCTTGGCTGGGTCCCACTCCCCAGCCGGAACATGCTGCCGGGAACATGTTGCTGGTAAACCGAAAAGTCCTCACCCCCCATACTGGGTTGCTCGATTCGCCGCACGGCCTCCTCGCCCGCGACCGACACGGCCGCCGCCTCGATCGCCGAGGTCACACCAGTGTCATTACGCACCGCCTCGAGCGATGCCCGGAACACAACCTCGATCTCGGTCTCCGTCGACAACGCCACGCCGGCGGCAATCCCCTGGATCTTCTCCTGCAACACCGTGTCATCACCCAGCTCCACCGTCCGCAACGATCCCAGGATCTCGACCTCGTCGGGAATCACGTTGGAAAGCGTCCCCCCGCTGATCCGTCCGATGGAAAAGACCGACGGTTGCCGTGAATCAACACCGCGGGGGAGCTGGGAATAGAGAGTCGAGGCCAGCGAGATGGCGGCGGCGAGTGGATCGCGGGACTGGTGAGGTCTCGCGGCATGACCACCCTGCCCTCGTACGCTGATCGCCACCTCGTGGCAGACAGCCGTCAGCGGTCCATAACGAACACCGAATTGTCCCGCCGGGTTCTCCGGGTCCACATGCAGGCCCAGGATCGCGTCCACCCCCTCCAGCACACCCTGTTCGACAAGCCAACGGGCCCCCAGGCAAATTTCCTCGGCCGGCTGAAACAGGTACCTCAGGTGCATCCCGCACCCCGGTTCCAACGGGGTGCGGCCGGCTTGTCCGGCCACGGCCCGCGCGATGCCCATCACGATCGACGAATGAACATCGTGACCACAGGCATGCATCACGCCATCACAACGCGAACGGTACTCGACCGACTTGGCATCCTGGATCTTTAACGCGTCGATGTCCGCTCGCAAAGCCACGCGTGCCGCGTCGGGCCCGGGATCTCCGATCACCGCATCAGCCACCAGCCCCAGCCCGTCGCGCAGCACCGTTGCCGTGACTCCCACCTCGTCCAGCCGTTGGGCCAGGTACGAGGTCGTCTCACGCTCCCGGCCGCTGGGTTCCGGATGCATGTGCAGGTGCCGGCGGACGCCGACCAGTTCCTGGCGATGAGCCTCCAGCCAGGCATCTATCGGCTCACACGCCGTCCCGGCCACCTGGCGAACCTGGTCGGTCAGCAGCGTGTTGACGGCGAGGTTGGACGACTGGTTCATTGTGAGATGCCCTGCGGAGAAGCCATCCTACCAAGTCCAATCGCTGACACCCTTCATGTTCACGATCCGATCGGTCGGCCACTCGCCGGAATGCAGCTTGACGATCGTGTCGGCGACCATTTCAAAGGTGCCCTCGTGCGATTCGTTGTCGAGCCCCGCGACGTGTCCACTGAGCAGGACATTCTGGAGTGACAGCAATGGGCTGTCCGCCGGCAACGGTTCGACCTCGAACACGTCCAGCCCGGCCGCCCGCATCGGCCCGTTCTGAAGTGCCTCGATCAAGGCGGCTTCATCCACCAGGGGACCCCGGGCCGTGTTGATCAGCACGCTGCCGGGCTTCATCATCGCCAACCGCTCGGCGTTGATCACGTGGTGTGTCTCGGCCATGTTCGGCAGGTGCAGCGAGAGGTAGTCGCAGCGGGGGATCAGGTCGTTGAGCTGGTCAACCAGTTCGATCCGCCACGTTTCAACAAATTCCTGTTGCGGAAATGGCTCGAAGGCGAGCACGTTCATCCCCAGCCCGACGGCACGAGTGGCCACGGCACGGCCGATGCGTCCCAATCCGAGGATACCGATCGTACTGCCCATCACCCGGGGATACGGTTCGCGGAACCAGCGGCCTCCCTTGACCCGATCGTGTCGTTCGGGGAATCCACGAGCCACCCCCATCAGCAAGGCGATGGTGTGCTCGGCCACCGCGTGGTGATTGACTCCGGGAGTCACCGTGACCACCACGCCCTTCTCGTCGCAGGCGGCCAGGTCAACCGCGTCGAAGCCGACACCGCTGCGAGAAATCACGCGGAGATCGGGCAAGCTCTCGATCACACGAGCGGTGTAAGGCTCGGATCCGGCGGAAACAGCCGAGGCACCCTGCATCTGGCTGATCAGGGTGTCCTCGTCAAACAGGTCGACGCTGCGATCAACCGCTTCGACGTCGAATCCAGCTTGGGCAAGGATATCGAAATGCGGACCATCGTCCGCGTTGACAGACGTGCTGAGGACCTTCGGCATGATGACTGTGGTACTTCTTCTGGAGGGTGAGTGAGTCGAAACGCTCACCCTAACGAAGAGGCTTTTGGCTCGCCAGCAGCCCGGGGTGTTCAGGTGGTCGAGAACAGCCGTCGCAACGGCTCACCCCGTTCGAGCATCGGCACCGGACGTCCCTGGGAATCCGGAAGCCGGATGTCGTGCCCGATTCCCAGCGAGTCGAATATCGTCGCTGCGAGGTCCTCGGGACTGACCGGATTCTCGGCCGGGTAGGCCGCGTCGGCATCCGATCGTCCGTACAACTCGCCTCCCCGGATTCCCGCTCCCGCCAGCACGCACGGGAAACAGTGGCTCCAGTGGCCACGGCCCCAGGCCGAGGTGTCGGGTTTCGGTGTGCGACCAATTTCTCCGACAGCCACGACCAGCGTTTCGTCCAGCAGGCCACGCTGGTCCAGGTCGTCAATCAGCGCGGCGTACGCCTGGTCGAACCCGGGCAACAGGTGTTTTTCCAGATCCGCACTGCTGCGGTGCGAGTCCCAGCTGTAACCGTCCGGGGCATCCCACAACACTGTCACGAACCGGCAACCCGCCTCAACCATCCGACGCCCCATCAGGCACGACTGGCCAAAGAGATGCCGGCCATAGCGATCTCGCAGCGACGCTGCTTCACGACGAATGTCCAGTGCACTGCGAATCTTGTCGGAGGTCACCAGTGACAGGGCCTGCTGACGAATGCCGTGGTAGTCCTGCAGTCGCTTGGCCGTTTCAATCTCGCGACGGGCCGAATCGAACTGTTCCAACAGTCCACGGCGGCGGTCGAGCCGATCGAGACCAATCTCCGTCTCGGGCACAATCCCCTTGATACGGAAGTCGAGTTCCTTGTCGTCGCAGGGCCGAAAGAAGGGATTGTCGGCCTTGTTCTTCTTGCGAATGTCGGTCGCCAACCCGTTGAACGCCCGGCCAAGCCAACCGGCATACTGGCCGGTGCGATCATAACCCTGCAGGTGTCCCAGGCGGTTGGGCAAGTAGACGTAGTCAGGAAAATCTCGCAGGTGAGAACCGGGCGAGTGCTGCTCGACGTATTCCACCACCGATCCCATCGCCGGCCAATCCGTCTCGCGGGCGTTGACGTCGTTGCCGTTCGCGGCCGAACGGGTCCAGGGGTGACCGGTCTGGATGTAGTGGCAGGCGTTGTGATCGTTGTGCGGGTGCGTCATCGTGCGGATGACAGCAATCTTGTCCGAGATGGCAGCCGTGCGGGGCAACTTTTCGCTGATCAACAGGCCCGGAGTCCGCGACGCGATCGGCTTCAGCGGCCCGCGGATCTTGCTGGCCGCAGACGGCTTCATGTCAAAACTCTCCAGCTGGCTCGGGCCACCGAAGAGAAACAGAAACATCACCGACTTGGCACGTCCACCCGTCGCCGCCCGCAGGGTCTCCGACGCCAACAACTGGTTCACCGAGGTGCCAAACAGCCCGGCCCCACCAACACGCAACAGATCGCGGCGGGACAGGCCACTGCAAACCGAGCGGTTGTTCGTGTTGATGGTCAACATGAGGAGATTTTCCGGTATTGAGGCCGATCACCTATTCTAACTGTCGACAACCCGGCGTGTCATCCTGAGTCGGTTGCCTGGCAGGTATTCCACCGGCAGGCGTCTACGGCTTGGCCGCGGGGACAACTCGACCGTAGACCGTGAAAATCAACGGCTTGTCTCGCCCCTCGATCGTCAGCGTAAACGTCTCGCGGATCTCGGCCAGGCCCTCGGGAGCCGTCACCGTCAACGGTAGCACGTGAACACGACGCGTGGCCCCGGAGAGCTTGGTTCGAAAGACCCCACTGGACGTTCCAGCTTCGATTTTCGAAATCAGGAAATCTTCGCGTCCCTTGATGACCACCGAGACCCGCTTGGCGCGACCCGGGACCAGCGACCCCAGCGAAACCACTCCACCGGCCATCGGGCTGATAGTGAAATCCGAATCGACGGTGGCTTCGACCAGCACCGGGATTCGCGGTGTTTTCTTGTCGTCGCTGATCAACACGATCGTCTCTCGCAACAGGCCCGCGGGCGTGGATGGCTTGAGATCGATGACCAGGTCGTAGTGCACCTCGTGAAACTTCGTGAAGATCCCCAGGCGGCTGGATTCGACGCGACGAGTCTCCTCGACACGGGCCGTCAGGTGCGGGGAGTTGACCTCGACCTGCTTGATCGTCCAGTCACCCCGACCGGCGTACCGGAGCTTCAATGTTCGGCTGGCCCCTTTTCCCTCCTCGACTCCCGTGAAATCGACCGACCCCGGAGTCATCACAAGATCCTTGCGGACCCTGGCACTGACCGGGATTTTCACCTCCGCAATTGTCGGGCGATCAAAGACCACCGTCAGCACCGCAGACTTTCGCGTGGTGCTCATACGGGTTCTACGCATGTCCATCGTGACGTCGATCGCAATCACCTCGCCGCTGGCCAACGTCGACTTGCTGGGCTGGGCAACCGAACAGCCGCAACTGGTCTTCACACTCGCGATGTGAACCGTCTCGCGATAGAGATTCTTGACCTGGAAACGATGAGTCACCTTGGCGGTCACGGCAATGACGCCAAAGTCGTGAGATGTCGAATCGAACATCTTCTCGGCCCACGTCGGCTCGGCAGCCACGGCTGTCGAAGCAGCCATCGCCAGAACACCGGCGAAGAATATCGTCGGACGACAACTGCCGCTCAAGCGGCCTGTTCGTTCATTGCTCATGATCTCAACCTCCAACAATCCACGATAATTCGACTCAAACAGTGATGTCAACGGGGAGTCGGTCTCCAGCGATGAGACCAGCCACAGCTTCACAGCAACCGGCGTCCTACACGCCCGCGGAGACCTCAATCTCCAACCCGCGTTTGCAGGGTTCGGGGATGATGAGATACCATGAGGCATTGTGGGCCACACGCTGCGGCAAGAGAAACCTGTCGCACGCGCAACACCATGAAACACACCTCGGCACGACCGACAGGAGGTCTACTCTCGTGATGTCCGACTCTCACCCAACACGCCCGTCCCACCGCCTGCTCGCCACGATCACGGCCCTGGCCGTATTCGTTGGTGGTGCATTGATGCTGACTCAAGGAGGCCCGCTGGGGGACAACAACCTGTTGGCCCAGGCAGCCAACAGTGGCCAGAAGAAATCAGCCACCGAGAATCCATTTCCCAATCGGCCACCGGCCCCCAGTTTCGACGGCGGCACCGGATGGCTCAACGTTCGCCCCGGCAGCGAGATCAATCTCAAGGATCTCCGCGGCAAGGTCGTCGTGCTCGACTTCTGGACCTATTGCTGCATCAACTGCATGCATGTGCTCCCCGACCTGGAGTTCCTCGAAAAGAAATACGAGAAGGAACTCGTCGTGATCGGTGTCCACTCGGCGAAATTCGCCAACGAGAAAGACAGCGAGGCGATCCGGGGAGCGATCCTGCGATACGAGATTGAGCACCCGGTGATCAACGACGCCAACATGACCGTGTGGCGCAAGTTCGGGGTCAACAGTTGGCCCACGCTTGTGCTGATCGATCCCGAGGGGCGTTACGTGGGCCAACAGCCCGGCGAGGGCAACCGGGAACTCTTCGACAAGGTGATCGGCTTGCTGGTCGACTACCACAAGAAGAAAGGCACGCTGGACACATCGCCGGTCCGCTTCGATCTCGAGAGCAACCGCCTGAAATCCAGTCCCCTGAAATTCCCGGGCAAAGTGCTCGCCGATGTTCCCGGGGGCCGCCTGTTCATCTCCGACAGCAACCACAACCGGATTGTTGTGACCGGTCTCGACGGGACGTTGAAAGAGACCATCGGCAGCGGCGCGATCGGACGGAAGAACGGCAGTTACGCCGACGCCAGTTTTGATCATCCCCAGGGCACGGTGCTCATCGGTGACGAGTTGTACGTGGCCGACACCGAGAACCACATGATCCGCGTGGTGGACCTGAAGAAAAAGACCGTGCGAACACTGGCGGGCACCGGTCGACAGTCGCGATTCGGAGCCACCGGCGGCGCGTTGCGACAGTCACCCCTGAACAGCCCCTGGGCACTGTCCCACCTCAGGGGAACACTCTACGTAGCCATGGCTGGTCCTCACCAGTTGTGGTCTCACAAGCTCGGCTCACCCCGCATCGGCGTCTTCGCTGGCACGGGCCGCGAGGACATCACCGATGGTCCGCTTGACCAGTGTGCCCTGGCTCAGCCCTCGGCACTGGCCACCGACGGCACGCACCTGTTCGTTGCCGACAGCGAAGGGTCATCGATCCGCCAGGTCGACACGAAGCCGGGCGGAACGGTCAAGACCGTCGTCGGTGCCCACGACCTGTTCCGTGGCCGGGCACTCTTTGAATTCGGCGACATCGACGAGGTCGGTGACAAGGCCCGGCTGCAACACCCGCTGGGCGTCGTCTTCCACAAGGGATCGCTCTTCGTCGCCGACACGTACAATCACAAGATCAAGAAAATTGATCTGAAGACCCGCAAGTCAACAACGTACCTGGGTGATGGCAAACGCGGGATCACCCTCGATCCCGCGAGGCTTGCCGAACCGGGTGGCCTCTCCATGGGCGGTGAAACGCTTTATATCGCCGACACCAACAACCACCGCATCTGCACGGTGGACCTGAAAAGCGGGAAGATGGCCGAGTTGAAGGTTGTCGGGCTGAAAGCCCCGTCACCACCGGTTGCCAGTCACAACGACTTCGTGCAGTCGCGGAAAAAGGTGAGGGTGGCCAACCAGACAATCCGGTCAGGCAAGTCGGTCCAGATCGCAATCCCCCTGTCCATTCCCAGTGGCTTCAAGCTCAACCCCAACGCCTCGATCGTCTACCGTGCCCTGGGCAACAAGGGCCAGGAAGTGGTTTCACCCGGTGCCCTGGGCAAACGAAAAAAGGCCAGTCCCAGCGGTGGCTCGACCGCCAATGCCTCCCTGGCCCTGACCGGAACGCCGGGCAAGGCGACCGTCGACTTGGCGGTTTCCTACCAGGTCTGCCGCGATGGCAAGGGGGGTCTGTGCAAGTTGCTGACCATCCACTGGACCATTCCTCTGACAGCAACCGCCGACAGCAAGAACACTTCGCTGAAGTTGCCAGCAACATCGAAACCGGCTCCGAAGAGCCAGGGGAAAAAGAAGTCCCCTGCGAAAAAAGCGGCCGGTTAGCATCGCCACTGGCGGGTTTGACGAAGTCACGGACACCGACTACGATCGGTGGTTCGCCTTTGTTTTCTTACCCATCCAGAGTTTTCTCTGGGGAGACTGCCGCCGTGGCTGATATCGTCGTCAAAGACATCCTGGAAGCTGGCATCCATTACGGGCACCGGACCAGCCGGTGGAACCCGAAGATGCGGCCCTACATTTACGGTCGCCGCAACCTGATTCACATCATCGATGTGAAGGAGACAATCCGTGGCCTGATGCGGGCCAAGAGATATCTCAAGCAGGTCGCTGCCAACGGCAGCCTGGTTCTGTTCGTCGGCACCAAGCGCCAGGCTTTCGGCCCGATCGCCGAAGTCGCCGATTCCTGTGGCATGCCTTACGTCAACGAACGGTGGTTGGGCGGCACCCTGACGAACTACCGCACGATCCGTAGTCGCCTGCAACGTCTCGAGGAACTCGAAACACTCGAGGAGAATGGCGAAATGGCGTCGTTCTCCAAGAAACGTCAGAGTTCACTGATACGTGAACGTCGCAAGATCCACCGGAACCTCGCCGGTATCCGGGACATGGCACGCTTGCCCGAGGCAATCGTGGTGGTCGATCCGGGCCGGGAATACAACTGCGTTCGTGAAGCGCGTATCCTGGGAATCAACGTGATTGCCCTGATCGATACCGATTCCGATCCGGATCCCGTTGATCTGCCGATCCCGGGCAACGACGATAGCATCCGCTCGATCCGGCTCATTCTCGAGCACCTCTCCAGTTCGATCAACGATGGCAAGTCGCTGGTGCCCCAGGAGAAGCCGGTCGCGAAGAAAGATGAACCCAAGGCGGTGCCGACGCGGTAACGGCCTCCGGAGATGGTTCCGGACAAATCTCTCACCCATCCACAGGCGTCGGACAGGCTCAGCCGCGGAAGGCCTCTCACGAGAACTCCCGTCGCAGTCGCTCCAACCGGACGGCCATCCTACAGACGCTGAATTCACGCGAGGAGACTCTCGATGGCGGATATCACAGCCGCGCAGGTCAAGGCCCTGAGGCAACTCACCGACCTGCCCATGATGGAATGCAAGCACGCCCTGGTCGAAGCCGACGGAGACCAGGAAAAAGCAATCGAGATCCTCAAGGAACAAAACCAGAAGGTGATGCTCAAGCGGGCCGACAACGCCACGTCGGAGGGACGGATCGCCGTCGCTGTGGCCGACGATGGTTCGAGCGCCGCGATGGTGGAACTGCAGTGCGAATCGGCACCTGTCGCCAACAACGACGAGTTCAAGGCCCTGGCCGAGAATTGTGCCAAGCAGCTCCTGAACGGACCCGGGGCTGACGGTCCCGACGCACTACTCGACCAGCCCTCGCCCGAGAATGCGTCGCAAACGCTCCGCGAGGCCTACGAGGAAGTCGTCAACAAAATCCGCGAGAAGATCGTGCTGGCCAAGGTGGTCCGGGTCGATGGACCGGCCAATGGTTACGTCCACCACGACGGCAAGACCGGTGTCCTGTTCCATGCCACCGGGGAATCCGGTTCGGCCGAGGTTCTTCGCGATGTCGCCATGCACATCGCCGCCATGCAGTCGTCGGTGGTCGATCCCGAGGATCTCGACACTGCAGCAATTGACGAAGAGCGGGAACGACTGTCCGAGGAAGCCCGGGCAACGGGCAAGCCGGAGAACATCATCGAGAAGATCGTCGAGGGACGGATGAAGGTCTTCTACCAGGAACAGGGTGTGCTCACCGCCCAGCAATTCGTCAAGGAGGAGTCGAAGACCGTCAGCCAGGTGCTCGCCGAATGCGGATTGACCGCAGGGGGATTCACCCGCTGGGTGCTTGGCAACTAGAAGGCCTCTCGACTCCCCCGCACTCGCATTTCAACCCGGGGGACGACCACGATGACCGACGACTCAGCCACGGCACCGGTCTACGGCCGCGTGCTGTTGAAGATGAGCGGCGAGAGTTTTTGCCGAACTGGTGAGTCGGGGATCAGTATGGTCGAAGTGGCCTCGATCTCCGAGCAGATCCAGCGAGTCGTCCAGACTGGCGTGCAGTTGGCCATCGTCTGTGGTGGCGGCAACATCCTGCGAGGCAAGCACTTCGCGGCCGTCAGCCAGGCCATCAACGCTCCGACCGCTCATTACATGGGAATGCTCGCCACCGTCATCAACGGACTGGCACTCCAGGACGCCCTGGAAAACGTCGGAGTGCCCACCCGTTTGCAATCGGCTATTCGGATGGAAGGCGTCGCCGAACCGTTCATTCGCAGGCGTTGTCTGAGGCATCTCGAAAAAGGTCGCGTCGTGATCCTGGCCGCCGGCACCGGCAGTCCGTTTGTGACCACCGACACCGCCGCTGCACTGCGAGCACGTGAAATCGAGGCCGACATCGTGTTGAAAGCGACCCGTGTCGACGGGATCTACGCCGAGGACCCCGAAAAGAATCCTCACGCCGTCCGCTACAACGAGATCACCTACCAGGACGTGCTTCGGCAGGGCCTGGAAGTCATGGATGCACAGGCGATCCATCACTGCATGGAGCACCGACTGCCGATCATCGTCTTCAATTATCAGAAGACCGGTAACATCGAACGGGTGATCGCCGGAGAACGTGTGGGCACCAGAGTGATCGCGACACCGGACGAGTAAACTGGCTCGCCTTGCATGACGGTCTCCATCGGGTACCTTAATGCCACCACGAAAAACGGACCCAAAGACGGGCAACAAGAATGGACCACGACGAGATTCTGCTGGATTGTGAAGACCGCATGGAAAAGGCGGTCGGCGTTTACCAGGGTCAGTTGCAAGGACTCAGGACCGGGCGGGCAACACCCGCCCTGGTTGATTCACTGAGGGTCGAGGCCTATGGGGCACCAACACCCCTGAAACAACTCGCCAATGTCAGCGTTCCCGAACCACAGCAGATCGTGATCCGGCCATTTGATCCCGGTGTCATCAACGACATCGTCAAGGCCATCCAGGCCAGCGAACTCGGACTCGCCCCGAACTCCGACGGACGGCTGGTCCGGCTCAATGTCCCCTCTCTCTCGACCGAACGGCGACGCCAGTTGGTCTCACGAGTCAAGGAACTGGCCGAGGAAGCCCGGGTCGCCATTCGTAACATCCGCCGCGACGCCAACAAGCACGCTGAGCAGGGAGAGAAGCAGAAGCTGTTCTCCGAGGACGACCGGGACCAGGCCAAGGACGAAATCCAGGAACTGACCAAACGGTTCGAGGGGAAAGTCAACGACCTGGCATCGTCCAAAGAAACCGAGGTCATGGACGAGTAGCGGGACTGGAGACAACCGCGAGACACCGTGCATCCAGCCCCCGGTCACTCACGGAGGATCCTCTCCGCCGGGATGCCACGGGTGGCACCGACAGATCCTCTTCACACCTCGCCACGCTCCGCGAATCGGTCCGTATTTTTCTATCGCACCGATCATGTAATGGCTGCATGTGGGCTGGAAACGGCACTGGCGACCGATGATCGGACTCAAGGTCCACTGGTAAACCCGGACCAGGCCGATCATCGACCACGACAGGGCCTGGCATGGCACGCCGACCCACCCCCGAGCCGACTGGCTCATCGGCTGTCCTCCTGGACAACCCCATCCGCCAACTTCCTGGCCAACTTGTCGGCCAGGTTGCGCAACGAGACCTGAAACTCTTCGAGCGTCGCATCACTGCGCTGACGTGGGATCAGGACCAGGTCGATTCCGGCCGGCAAATCATCTTGCTGCAACCGGAATGCCTCGCGGAGCAATCGCTTCAGACGGCCACGACGCACGGCATTGCCATGTTTC
This sequence comes from uncultured Planctomycetaceae bacterium, assembly GCA_963933195.1. GTDB lineage: Bacteria > Planctomycetota > Planctomycetia > Planctomycetales > Planctomycetaceae > UBA8437. The sequence continues at coordinate 488 of CAWVUS010000005.1, read as the reverse complement.
TTGGAAACACTCAATCCGAATCGAGTTCCACGACTCTCCCCACCAACATCCGCAAAGACGAGCAGACTCTGGTCACCAGCACGGCAACGTGCCGCATAAACGCGGTCGAAATCGCGCTGGTGGCGCAGGCGACGCCATGCCGGCAGACGGGAACCTTTGACAGGACTGGTCATGTATCGACTCCGGGACACGACACCCGGCCTGGCCTCATCTGTTTCGGATTACAACGTTCACGGTTCACGGCCCGGAACCATCCTCTCCGGATGATTCGGCCTCCTGATTCTCGTCCGCAGCCGGAGGTACCTGCAAGGGCCACATCGGATCGGGAGGCGTCTGGGCAGGCGGCAAACCGTCCTGGACCCGTCTCCTGAGACGCCCGCCCATCATCAACACCAGTGCGACGCCGCCCAGTCCCAGGAGAACAACGACCAGAATGGCCACGATCGCCATGACCAGGCTAATTCCCTTGGTCACCTCGGGCCCCGTTT
>CAWVUS010000004.1:0-49461 GCA_963933195.1 uncultured Planctomycetaceae bacterium | reverse complement strand
TCGAGTTTCTTCGGCACGGCCCAGTCACCAACACTGGGACTGCAGATGAGACATCCCCTGCTGGCCGGAGCGGGCACCGAGTACACACAGATCGCCGGGCCACGACTCGGTCGCTTCGGCGGTGCCACTTCGATCGTCGGGGTGAACCAGGGCGTGGTGATTTCGCGAATCAACAGCGACATCACGCTGACCGACTTCGAAGTCGCCATCCGCAACCTGGTCAAGGACATCGAGGACCAGTACTGGGATCTTCACCTGGCCTACCGTGTTTACCACACCCAAAAGGTCGCCCTGGACAGTTCTGAACAGACCTGGCGAATGGTCCAGGGAGATCCCCGACGCCCCGCCGCCGAGAAAGCCCAGGCACGGGACAACTACTTCGAGATCAAGGGACAAACCGAGAGTGCCCGATCCGATCTCTACTCGGCTGAATCCCGCCTCCGACGATTGATCGGGCTGCCGGTCAACGACGGACGTATCATCCGCCCGTCCGACGAACCCATCACCGCGCAATTCACCCCCGACTGGAAAAGCAGCCTGGTCGACGCCCTGACTCGACGAGTCGAACTCCGCCGTCAGAAATGGTCGATCAAGAGTCTCCAGTTGCAACTGACTGCCGCCGAGAGCCTGACACGGCCACAACTGGATGTCGTCCTGGGCTACAACGTCAACGGCTTTGGAGACGATTTGCTGGGACAGACCAACCGTCCCCATCGAAATGCCTATCGCAGCCTCGCCGACGGCAACTTCACCGGCTGGGAAGCCGGTGTGCAATTCAACATGCCGTTGGGAATGAGGACTGCCCAGGCCCAGGTCCGCAACCTCGAACTCCGACTCGCCAAGGCTCGCAAGGCACTGGACGAGCAGGAAGTGGAAATCAGTCACGAACTGGCCGCAGCCTTCCAGGCGCTCGACCGGGCATGGGCCACCGCCCAGATCGGGTTCAACCGTCGCAAGGCGGCCACCGAAAGCGTGCGGGCTTACCAGGCCGAGTACGAAAACGGGCGAACCTCCGCCGACCTGCTGCTGCGAGCACAGGTCAGCCTGGCCCAGGCCGAGATCGCCTACTTCAGCAGCCTGGTCGAATACAACAAGGCCATCTCCGAACTCCAGTACCGCAAGGGCGCCTCGCTGGAACACAACAGCGTGCAACTGGCCGAGGGTCCCTGGAACAACCAGGCAGCCTACCGGGACGCATTGCGACGAGCGGAGGCTCGCAGCCACGGATCACGCTCGAAACTGATCCACGCCGAACCCGAACCGTTCGTCGAACCGTTCGAACAGGCCGTTCCGACGCTCGAGGAACCAGCTCCGGACAACTAGGGCTTGGCCTTCAGGTCAACCACATCCCGCTGGAAGCCCTCGATCTTGTTCTGCTGCAACTTCACGTCGCGAGCCTGTTTGCCAATCCGGACCCCGATCCGCTCCATCGGCTTTCGGGTCTCGCGGATCTGGTTGCCATCCAGCGTCACGTCGCGGGTCCGGCCCTGGACGTCGACCGCCACCCCGTCACCGTCACCACTGTCCACGATCTGGTTTTTCTCGAGCGTGTTGCGGTTGGGCCAGAAGTCCTTGCCCCGCGCGTCATCCCGGAACAACACGCCGACCTTGCCGCTGCCGGTGATCGTGTTCAGGCGGATCAGGTTGTCGGTGTCACAGTGACCGATCGAAACTCCGTAGCTGCGGTTGCCGGTGATCTGGTTGTTCTCGGCCAACCCGTACTTGATCCCCCAGCAGAAGAAGACCCCGATGGTGTTCCGTTCGACCCTGTTGTTCCGCATCAACGGCCGCTGTGATCCACTCCCCGGGTGCAGCCCCAGGTCGGCGTTGTCGTGCGAATGGCAGTTTTCGACCACCACGTCGTGGCAGATCTGCCAACTGATCCCGTCGCCATTGTAGTTTCGGGCCTCGACCCCGGTCATGTGGATCCGGTTGCAGTCCTGTAGAAAGACACAGCCTCCATAATTGCCGTTGAGATTGGCGTTTTGCTTTCGGTTCCCATCAAGGGTGATGTCCTGGATCGCGATATCGTGGACGTGATCCCCGGAAATCAGTGGGAACAGTGACGCCAGTGTCGGCTTGCCCGAGAGCCAGTAGTTTTTTCGCAGTGCTCGATCCAGCTTGAAACGGTTTCCCTTGCGAGCCACCAGCGTCCGTTTCAGGACTTCGCTGCCCCCGTTGTGAGGATTGCGGGTTTTCAGAACGACCCCGTCACCAACCTGCAGTCCCTTGCCGCTGGCGACGGTGACCTCCTGGTCGTACCAGTCGCTGTCGTCGGCAAGTGCGACCGAATGCGAAGCCCCCTTGGTGAGCACCGAGTCGGCTCCACTGCCAAGGATGCGGATCCCGGTTCGTAGATAAATGGAATTGCGGAGAGTGTAGGTTCCCGGCATCACCTGCACGGTGCCTCCACCAAACCGGCTGACATAATCAACCGCGGCCTGCAGCACCTTGTCGGAACTGCCGACCAGATCGGCTTTCTTCGGCCCCACCGTGATCGTCAACTTCTCGTCCCAGTTCGGTTCGTGTGCCGTATCACCCGAGGTGGCCCGGGGACGTGTCACCCGCGGAAGACCTCCACGTGACGGACCGGCTGCACTCGCAACCGCGGTCCAACCGGTGGTGGCTGCGGCGGCAGCGGCAGTGACAAACTGGCGTCGAGAAACCCTGGAGATACATGTCGTTTTCATTACTGGTTCCCTCATTGTGTCCTGTGTGCCAACGCCGTCCCGGGATCGGGGCGGCCGAATTGTTCTGTTCCAGCATCCCGGCTCGCAGTCCGCCTCTCGAACCACGGTCCATTATGCGAGACCACTTCCACGTCATTCAATCGGTCGCGGCAACGAAATTGCCCGGCCGCGTCCTTCGACCAGTGTCCATTCACGATCAACGGTCAACTCATCGAACACCTGGCTCGCCCGACCCGGCCACATCACCTCCACCCGTACGGAGTCCACCTCACCGCCCAGTCCCAGCAGCAACACCCTCTGGTTGCTGGCCAGGTACCCGTCTCCCGAGGTCAACTCGACCACACGCGACGTGTCCCCGGCCTCCACCCGCACACGGGTCCCGATCGCATCGCGATGCCCCCCGGTCGCAACCAATCTCAACACCAGGCTGCTCCCCGTTTCCGCGGTGGTGTTGCTCAACAAAACCGCGGGCACGTCCAGTGCCGTGATGATCGCGTCCGGTCGTCCATCCCGGTTCCAATCCAGCCGGGCCAATCCGCGTCCCAGGAACTTCTCTTCGAAGTGCGGTCCCAGCGCCGCGTCCTCCAGAGGCTCAAATCGACCGTCGCCACGATTCCGGTAGTACTGTGTCGCCATCCTGTGAGGGCGACCGATGTCCGAGTAATCGTCGACGTGACCGTTGGTGACCAGCAGATCGAGATCCCCATCGAGATCGGCATCAAGAAACTGGGTGCCAAATCCCAGGGTCTTGAGACTGCTGGAGGCCAGCCCGGCATGGCGTGACCTGTCGCTGAACCGGCCTCGCCCAATCCCGGTGTAGAGCGTATTGGTCTCATCCAGGAAGTTGGTGACAAACAGGTCGACGCGGCCGTCACCATCGGCGTCCCCCGCGGCAACTCCCATGGACCCCTCGGCTCGACCGTCACCGCTGAGTCCCACTCCCGCCGTCAATCCAATCTCGGCCAATCCGAATTCGTTTTTCTGTGTCGAGCCGCTACGAAACAGGAAATTCGCGCGGGTGTCATTGGCAACGAACACCTCCAGACGACCATCGTCATCCAGGTCGGCCACGACCACGCCCAATCCCTTGCCACCGGCGGCATCAATCCCGGACTGGTTGGTGACATCCCGAAAAGTGCCGTCGCCTCGACCCAGGTACAACCGGTCGGTCGCTGCTGCAAACTGAAACGGCTGGCACATCCGCACCCGCATCGCGTCACGACACACCCTCGTGAAAAGATCAGACCCCGACAGGTAGTTGACGACGTAGATATCGGCGTGGCCATCGCCATCAATGTCGGCGATCGTACAACTGGTCGACCAACTCGCATCATCATCGCCGGGAAGGCCCGACGCATCGGTCGCATCATGAAAAGTGCCGTCCCTGTTGTTGATGTACAGGCGATTGCCACCAATGTTGGCAACATGCAGATCCGGCCAACCGTCGCCATCGATATCTCCGGCGGCCACTCCCTGTCCAAAGCCTGTCTCCTCCAGCCCGGCCGATTCGGTCACGTCCTCGAATCGACCGTCACCACGATTGCGGAACAACCGATCCGTGTGGCGGGTGTCAGCCCGATTGACCGGCCAGTCCGTGCCCTGGGCCAGATACACATCCGGCCAACCGTCAGCGTCGTAGTCGAGGACAGCAACACCACCACCAGTGAACTCGAACATCCGCCGCTGGCCGTCGTTGCCGACATCGCCCTTGAAGAACCGGAACTCCAGTCCCGATGCGACCGAGTCGTCACGGAACGAGGCCAACGTCGCGGCACCAACACCGGGATCTCCCGCAATCGAACTCACCGACCACTCCGGACGTGACCAGTCGCGAAGATCCAGCGACAGGGCCGGATTCATCGTCCGCCGAGTCAGTCCCGACACCGATGCAACATCCTCCCCATCCAGTTGTGGCTCGATGCGTGCCAACGCCTCGACCACCCATTTGGCCGAGGCATCTCGACCACCAGCCACTCTCGCCCAGCCCCACGCCTCCCACGTCCGACCCATCTTCTCGAGTTGTCCGACCTTACGACGAAGCAGTTCCAGCGATCCGATTCCGCCGGCCGACATCATCAGGTCATCAATTTCCTTGAGAATCTGCAGATCGGCCGCTCGATCCAGGAACACCGCCGCATCGGCCTCCCGGTCCAGATCCCGCAACAGTTCGCCCAGCCTGTAGTTGGCTCGCCGATGGTCAGGATGCAACTTCAACGCCTCCCAGAAACACCGTGCAGCGGCCTGGTGCTGTTCCGCCCGGAGTTGAAATTCGCCCCGGATCACCCACACCCATGGATCTCCGTTGGCCGTCTCGGGCAACTGGCGGTGCCAGGTAACGAGTTCCTTCAGGCGGCCCGCTTCGAGCAATCCTCGCCCAATCATCGACCGGGCCACTGCCAGATCCGCCCGCAGGGCCAGGGCTCGACGAGCCCGATCGACGGCGTCCGCAAAGCGACCATTTTTCAGGTCCACGGCCGCAAGCCCCATCAACGCCACCGGTTCATCCCGATCCCGCGACAACGCCGCGTCCAGGACTGCCGATTCCAACTGCACCCCGCCACCGACGTCCATCAATCGCAACAGGTCGATTTCGGTGCCGTCCGACGAAGCTGTTGCGCCCGACTGGAGCACCCGACGGATCACCGGCACCGCCTCCCATCGGCGTCCACTAATCGCCAGCACCATCGCCAGCCCCCGATTCGCCTCGACGTGATCGGGACCAACCTCGATCGCCCGTCGAAATCGCTTCTCGGATTCGTCCAGGCGAGCCAACGATTGCAACAGCAACAGGGCGGACTGGGTGTGCGCCTGGGCCGCCTGATCCGGACCACCTCGCTCGGCGACCCGGTCGTACAATTCGACGGCCCGGGCATATTCACCGCGTCGTCGCGCGGCCTGCGCCTCCTCGAGCAGTTCATCGATTCCGGGTTGCGACGACCACCAGCCAATCACCCCCACCCCGGCAGCCACCAGGGCCGCGACGACAGCCAGCACATAGCCCGACCGTCTCGTCACCTAGCCGGCTTCCTCGATCACCACGGTGCCCGTGGCCGGAATCGGCCCCGGGTGAACCTGTGTTTTCCCCGTCGGCCAGGTCACCTCGATCTTGTCTACCGACTCGGCCGACCCCAACCCGAAATACAACGGCATACGACTCTGGGACAGGTAACCGCTTTGTCCGTCGTGTACCTGGACAAATGTCTTGCCACCCGCGTGCACGACGACGCGTGACCCCAGCCCGTCACGATTGGAATCCACGCCGACCAACCGGACCTGGATCGACTTCACGGGCTTTCGATCGGACAGGTCGCTGACCAGCACCATCGGCTCGGTGTTGAAGTCGTTGGTGACAATATCCAGATCGCCGTCCCCTTCCAGGTCCAGGATCACGCTCGACCGACTTCCCAACGCGCCGTGCATCGTAAACAGGCCCTTCCGGCCGTCACAAAAATCGTGATCCTGGTCCCGTCCATCAGCGTCCAGCTGGTGCCAGGGCACCGACGTCCGGCCGCCACGACGTGGCTCGACACCCAATACGAATTCACTCAGCAGGAACCGCTTGCCACCATCATTGAGCAGCACGTGATTGGGATGATACCGCCAGGGAAAATTCATGCTCGAGGCAACAAACACGTCCTGGTAACCGTCCGCATTGAGATCACCGACCGAGATCCCCCACGGCCAGTACGTCTCGACTCCAATCCGATCCGAGATCTCCTCGAACTGATCCGGTCCGGTCCGCCGAAAAAAGCTGTTGCCGAACAGGCTGGCCCCGTCGGTCTTCAGGATGCTCTCGGCAAACGGCCGGGGCGATTTCTTCTGCTCCTCGGTCTCGGTGACATTGGCACGCAGGAACTTGACGCGGTCGCCGCCCATGTCCGAATGCATGTCGGTGATGTAGATATCCAGCCGTCCGTCGTTGTCGAAGTCAAAGACCTTGATCCCCATCGCCCCCCACGAGGTCTTGGGAAACAACTCGCGGCTTTTTTTCGTGAATCTCTTTCCACCCTCGTTCTGGTAGTACTCGTCGTTGCCCTGCATGTTCAAGACATAGAGATCAATCCAGCCGTCGTTGTTGGCATCGATCGGGCTGGCCGCCCCGGTCCAACTCTCATCGATCAAACCCATCTCCTGGGTCACATCGGCGAACCGACCACCTCCCTCGTTGTGGAACAAACGGCTTTGTTCTGTCCGTCCACTGTGCAGGTGTCCGGCAAATGCGTCGGCCATCCCGTCAAAGAACCGGAACGCCTCCGCCTGGCCCGGCTTTTCACGATCCTCATCGGTTGCATCTCTGCCCACATCTCTCATTTTTTCGTGCGTGTACTGACCGACGTTGCACAGGAACAGGTCCAGCAACCCGTCACGGTCGTAATCGAAGAAGACGGCCGAGGAACTGTGCCCCTTGTGGGCCAGGCCCGAACCCACCGAGACATCGGTGAACCGCGCCCGGCCATCGTTGAGAAACAGCTTGTTGCCGGTGCGCACATTGGTGACATAGAGATCGGCGTCGCCGTCGTTGTCGACATCGGCGAATGACGCGGTCACACCGGTGGGCGCCGAAACCGCCACCCCGGCCGCTTCGGTGATGTCCTCGAACACGCCGTCCCGGGTGTTGCGATACAGACGGTTGCTACCAACCTGGTTGGAGAAGTAGAGGTCCAGCCGACCATCACCATCCACATCGGCGACCGCCACGCCGTTGCCATGGTCATAATGCACCGCCTTGTAGGTCCGGCCGGCATCATCAACCACGCGGTGACGAAAATCGATGCCGCTGGTGGGCTGCCGATCGGTCAACGCAAAGTCGTGAAACACCTTCCACTGCTTCGCCGCCGCTTTCTGTGTTGCCGCTCGCTGGTCAAGCCACTCAGGCGAGACAATCTGTGGAGGAATGGCGACACGTTCGTTGAGCACCTCGCCGATGGCCCGCATCAACTTCTGTCCGCCCTCGTCTTTCATGCCGTTGAAGACGCCCCGGAGATGGCCGCGATGATCCACCAGGGCGACCTTGACCGTGTGGACAATCGGCTGGTCCTTGCCGACCTCGGCCACCGGCAACCGGAAGCCCCCGGTCACCAGCGAAAAAATATCGGACTTCTTCCCGGTCAGGAAACTCCAGTTGTCCAGCCTGGCACCGTAGTTGTCGGCGTAACGAGACAACGCCTCGGGCGTGTCGTTCTCGGGATCCACCGAGACACTGACCAGGTGCAATTGGTCCCAGAGAAAATGCTTGGGGCCACCACGCTCGTCGGAACCATGCTGGTCTTCAATCTTCCGGGCCACCCGTTTCTGGAATTCGGCCATCCGGCGGGTCTGCTCGGGGCAGGTCAACTGGCACCTGGTGAAGATGAAATTCACAACGTAGGGGTGGCCGGCCAGTTCGCGACTGCCAAACTCCTGGCCCGTGCTGTCGATCAGCCGAAACTCGGGCAACGGCAAGTCGAGCGTCAACAGGGTCCGGGTCGGCCTGGCGTTGTCGACGTCGCCCGTGGTCGTCCCACTGTCCTTGCCGGATTTCGGGTCGGGAGACGGACCCGACGATGGATCGTCCGGACAGCCACAGGCGACAAGCAACACGGCCGTCACCAGGGCCAGCCAACCGCTGCGGCGGGAAAATCTCATGATCAGTCCACTCGAGCGTGGGACACCGGTTTCTTCACGAGGCAGGGCTCACCACAAGCCCGATTGTTCGACTTGAATCGTTGGAACAGGCGGTGTCAATGTTCCTTCGACGGAGGCACGACGGGTTTGCCAACGCGACGATAGCCAACCCCCTCATAAGCCGGACAACGCGGACCAAACCACTCATCAAACTCGGGATCGGGTGCGTCCAGGGTGTTCGTTTTGGGATCGATCGTTCCTCGAAGATCCTGCGTGGCACCACCAACAAAACACCCGCGGACGTTCTTGGCATCGACAATGTCCAGTTCGTAACGGCCCTCCGGTGCCGTGCCACCGGAGTGCGTGTTCTGCCAGAAAATTGTGCGGGTGTAGTGATTCCCCGCCCCCTTGTCATCGACCCCGTTCCAGTTGTCCGTCAGCGTGCACCCGGTCACTCGCACCTGCGAACCCGGAAAAACCGTCAAGGCGCCGGAACCGTGCCGGGCATTGTAGAGTTCACCAGGGGGACTGACCGTGTCGGGACCGGTGTTGGCCACGTTGCCGGTGAACAGGCAGTTGGTGATCTCGGCCCGACTGCCCGGCAGCACGTCGATCGCCGAACCGGTGACCTGGCAACGGTTGTCACGAAAAACCGAGTCGGTGATTCGTACCGCGTCCTGCTGAAAACCGAGGTGCTGGATCGAGATGCCACCACCACACGGATTCGCCACGTTGCCGGTCACCTCGACATGCTCGATCCTCGGGTAACTGCGACCAAAGATCTTGATCCCGCCACCGTCACAATAAAAGAACAACAGGTTCTGCTTGCCCAGTTCCGGTCGATTCGGCTCGATGGGCCCCGGGTCATCCTCGCGGGTCTCGAAACGGTTCGCCCCGGTGATGGTGAAGCCCCGGAAGACAGTCCGGGCTGAAATCCCATCACCAAAATAGACAACGTGATTGACCACCGCGGGAAAACTTGAAGCCTCACGATCGGCAATCTCGCCGTTGGCAGCCGTCAGCACCACTGTTCCATCCGCCTCCAGCGTGACTCCATCGTGCTGCCGATGCAGCCAGATCAGCGCCTGGCCGGGTTGCTCCGGCCGATACGTTCCGGCATGAACCACCACGCGACGACCACCGGTCGCAACCGCTGCTGCGTCGAGCGCCGCCTGGATCGACTCGCCGGGATGAACATGCCAGGCCCCGTCCGCACCGGGGCCACCGGATCCGCCCTCGAGTGTCGGGCCACCGTTCTGTTCGCCTCCACACCCGGTCGTCCAGTACCCCAGCCACGCCGCAGCGTGGCCAAGCACTGTCCGCCGCCTGAGATGGTGTCCTGTTTCCTGCATCATTTCACCAACGTCGCCAGCCAACCCCGAAATGCCGATGTCTCCTCGATCCGGACCCGCCCCATTTCCGTGTCGTGAGAAAACCGGACGGCACACATCGGATCAGACAACAACCGGTAGTTGCCCGCCTGGTCGGTATCGATCCGCAACGTGTGCACCAGTTGGGGAACCGCGATTTCCTCGAGTTCCAGTTCGGGCAATGTCAGCGTGTAGATGAAGTCCGTACTGGTCAACTTCAGGTCCACCGTCCGCCCACGAGGCAGGTGCAAATCCCGATTGCTGATCAGATCGTCGTCGGTCCCAAAACGCCCATCGCCGCCCGGGTAACGGAAACTCCACTCGAAGCGACTGCCGGTCACTTCAACCGAACACACCCGCCCCACCACCGATTCAGGCCATGCCATTGGCAACTGCCCACTGCAACCACCGTGGGCCAGGACGAGCAAACCCAGGGGCACCAGCGTCGAAAGACGAACGACATGAGATCGCATAGGACCAATCATCCACTTGATCATAGGACACCACTTCAACCGGTGACCAGAGGCTCGTTTCTCCAAGAGGTGCCTTCGGTTTGACATGCCGTTGCCGCATGCTGACAATCGAGGGCGCGGCACTCGTAGAAACACTCGACTACACCCAGCCGCCATACGCCGGAACCCAACCGGGAAGGACTCGACTCATGACGGCCATCTCTCGTTTTTCGCTGCTGTCACTGTGCTTGGTGCTGATCACCGCAAATCCGTTGACCGCCGCCGACTGGCCCACATGGCGACACGATCCCGGCCGTTCGGGCACGACCACCGAGACACTGCCCAGGGCGCTGAAGTTGGCGTGGAGCCGACAACTGGCCGAGCCACAACCGGCGTGGCCGGAAGATCCACGGATCGGATTCGATTTCGTCCCGGAGCCGGTTGTCGTCGGACGCACGCTCTTTCTCTCGTCGACCCGCACCGACAGCGTCACTGCCTACGACACGCGGACCGGCCAGAAAAAATGGCGAGTCTTCGCGGATGGCCCGGTGAGATTTGCACCGGTCGTGGCCGACGGCAAAGTCGTTTTCGGCTCCGACGACGGCTGCGTCTACGCCGTCGAGGCCGCCACCGGCAAGGCCCTCTGGACGTTCCGGGCGGCTCCGGCCATCCGCAAAGTGCTGGGCAATGACCGGTTGATTTCGGTCTGGCCCGTCCGGGGTGGCCCGGTACTCGATGGTCATCTCATCCGCTTCACCGCGGGAGTCTGGCCATTCGAAGGCGCCTTCCTTTGCGCCATCGACCTCGCCACCGGCCAACCATCCGAACTCTCCGGTCCCGCGGCCATCGGACCCCAGCACGCTGTTCGCACGCTCAAGGATCTCACACCCCAGGGCTACCTGGCCCTCTCCGATCAGAAACTCTATATCCCCTGTGGACGTGCCGTCGCCGCTTGCCTGGACCTCAAGACCAACCAGTTCCGTTCTCACAGCTACAGCACCTCCAACACCACCAACTACCACGTGGTCGCCGAGGGTCGCTGGCTGTTCCACGGCTCGATCGCGTACGACACCGCCACCAAGACCACGCTGGGAACCCGCAACCACAAGCCGGTCACCACTCCCACCACGGCGTACGTTGGTGAGGCCGGACAGGTGGTGGCCTATGACCTGGAGAACCCCAAGAAGGTGACCTCCAAGGATCGCCGAGGCAAGCAGGTCACCAAGACCATTTTGCCCAGGCTGTGGGCGGTTCCGAATTCGACCATACAAAAGGTCCCCACGGGCGACGCCTACAAGAAGTTCCTGGCCGCCAATCCCCTGTCGATCGACCTGGCGGCCGGAAACCGGCTCTACGGACACCAGGGTTCGGTGCTGTTCGCCGTCGAACCACCAGCGGCTGCCGGCACATCGGGACGCGTCACCTGGAAAACGACCGTCAAGGGAACAATCGGTTCACAGATCGCCGCCGATGGCCGGCTGTTTGTCACGACCCGCCAGGGACAGTTGTTGTGCTACGCCGCCGAGGCAGGCCCCGGTGATGTGACCGAAAAACTGGCCGGGCCACAGGATCTTCCCAGCAAACGGGCCGCGGCCATCCTGAAGGCCGCGGGCTCGAGTGACGGCTACGGACTGGTACTGGGAATCGACGATGGGTCCCTGATCGAAGCACTGGTTCGGCAAAGCCAGTTGCGGCTGATCTGTGTCGATCCCGACAAGGCCCGCATCGCCGCGCTCCGCCGGCGGCTCGATCGAGCCGGACTCTACGGTCACCGGGTTGCGGCCATGGCCGCCGACCCACTGACCTGCGGTCTGCCCCCCTACATCGCCAACGTGGTCACCACCGAATCGCTCGAATGGACCGGTGGTCCCGACAACGGACCGAAACTGGCCCGGCTCGCCTTTGGCTGCCTCCGGCCCTACGGCGGCACCCTGGCGATGACAATCCCCGGAGACAACGGAGCCACGGGGTTCATCCAGGAAGTGACCACGATGAAACTGCCCGGGGCCCGGGCCCAGGTGGCCGACGGACTGGCCGTGGTCCGACGCGAGGGCGCCCTGCCGGGCTCCGCCGACTGGACGCACGAGTACGGCGACCCGTCCAACTCGCTGATGTCACAGGATCAACTGGTCCGTGCTCCGCTGGGCGTGTTGTGGTTCGGTGGCCCCGCCTCGGATGGCAGCCTGTTCTACAACCGACACTTCTGGGGTCCGAGCATGGCCGTCATCGATGGCCGCATGATCCTCCAGGGACCTGGCAAGTTGTCGGCTGTCGATGTCTACACCGGCCGGATCCTCTGGCAGGTGCCACTGGTCGACGACGAAATTTATCGGGCCGGACGACGTGGCAACGACTTTGAAAAAGTCCTGGCCGGATTCCATTTCCTGGCCGTCCACGACGGCATCTACCTGGTCCACAAGGGCCGCATCCTGAAAATCGACCCCGCCAACGGCAAGCAACTGGCCGTCTTCGCGCCACCGGCAGCCGGCGACACCTGGGGCCGCATCCGTGTGCAGGGCGATCTGCTGATCGGAACCGTCCACCGCAAACAGGGCAAACGCGGACGTGTTCCTGCCGAATTGCAGGTGTTGAACCGACAAACCGGCAAGCTGATCTGGAAACACACCGCCGAGATGACGATCCCGCTGGTGGCCGTCAGCAAGAACACTCTCTATTGCCTCGACGGCATCTTCGAAGGGCTCTTCAAGGATTGGGCCCGCCGGGGGCTGGTTCCCAAGTCCGCCCCCGTCCGGTATCTCAAGGCGTTTGACCTCAAGACCGGGAAACCGAAATGGAAATACACCACCGACCTGGTCGTCACCTGGATGAACTACTCAACCGAACACGACGTCCTGATGGCCTCGAACAAGAAGGGCATGGTGGCCTACCGCGGCAACAACGGGGAGGAACTGTGGCGTAAGTACAGCGAAGGAAAGGGATTCCTGGGCCACCCCGAGAGCTACTGGGACCGGGTCATCGTCTCGGGCAACCGGGTCATCGACCAGCGGGGGCCGGGCAAGGCGTACAATATCCTCACCGGTGAACCGATCCTGCGTCGCGATCCGATCACCGGCAAAGACGTGCCATGGGAATTCACCAAGAGTGGTCACCATTGCAATTACGCCATCGCCAGTCCGCACCTGGTCACATTCCGAGCGGCCTCGGCCGGTTTCACCGACGTGGAAAGCGGCAACACGGCCCGGTTGCAGGGATTCCGATCGGGATGCCGCAACAGCCTGATCCCGGCCAACGGAGTGCTCAATGCTCCCAACTTTGCCCACGGTTGTGTCTGTGGCTACTCGTTGTTCACCTCGCTGGCCTTCACCCATGTGCCCCGGGCCGAGATGTGGTCCTACAGTGCACTGAAGGCACCGGAAACATCGGTCAAACGACTCGGAGTGAATCTCGGTGCCCCCGGCGACCGCATGTCGCCCGACGGGACACTGTGGCTGGATTATCCCAGCGTCGGAGGCGCCTCGCCTGACGTTCGTATCACGGCCAAGGGACCATCTCGGACTTTCCGTCAACATTCCTCGCTGGTTAAGGCCAAGGATCATGAATGGGTCGCGTCGTCAGGAGTTACCGGACTGCAGACCCTGACCATCCGGCTCGACAAGAATGCCAAGACACCGCGGGCCTACACCGTGCGACTCCATTTCTGTGAACCCGAAAACCTGAAAGCAGGACAACGGGTCTTCGATGTTCGGTTGGGAGGGAAATCGGTTCTCGAGGAATTCGACGTGGTCGCCACGACTGGTGTCCGTCGCAAGGCGATTGTCCGAGAATTCAAGAAAGTGTCAGCGACAACCGAATTGACCATCGATCTGGTCGCTCGCACCGGCATTCCAATTCTCAACGGTGTGGAGATCGTCGCCGAGGAATAGAATCGGGAATGGCCAATCGACCGATTGGCAAGCTAGACTGGTTGGACCGGGCCCGGGAACAAACAAGATTCTGGCCCGCTGCCTGTTAGTCGATTCCCACAACGAATGCTCATCATGAACCGTCCCAGTCGACTTCCCACTTGGCTGCCGGTCCTGGCCACCACGATCGGCCTGGCCACGCTCGCCTCCTCCTCCGCCCAGGACGCCTCCGCACCGGCCAAGAGCCTGGTCTATCCCCTGGACGTCTCGGTTGCCGCCGACACCAAGACCCTGTACCTGGTCGACCGCAAGTTGCCGGGACTGTGGAAGGCCACGGCGACCGGAAAACTGGAAGTGTTCTTCCAGGCCAGCAAGAAGTTTCGTACGCCGCTGAACGCCGTCCGCTGTATCGCTGGCGATGGCAAGGGAGGGCTGCTGGTGGGCGATTCGGGAACCCGCGAGGTCTACCGCTTCTCAGCCGACGGCAAGTCAACACCACTCACCAAAGGTGGCATCGGCATCGCGATGGGAATCGCCGCCGGCAGTGATGGCACCATCTTTGTCAGCGACCTGGAACTGCAGCGAATCTGGTCGGTACCCGCCGCCGGTGGTGAACCCAAGGAATTCGCGGTGCTCCCGGCACCACGGGGGATGACCTTCGACAAGACTGGACAACTGTGGGTGGTCTCGGGAGGACCCAGGAACCAACTGGTCAAGATTGCCCCCGATGGCAAGATCACCCCGGTGGTCAAGGACCGCATCTTCATTTATCCCAACGATGTCGCGATCGCCAAAGATGGCACTGCCTATGTCAGCGACGGGTACGCCGACTGCATCTGGAAAGTGACCGCCGACGGCAAGTCCGTCAAATGGGTCAGCGGCAAACCGCTCGACAATCCCGTCGGACTCGATTGGCAAGGCCCCAATCTCCTGGTGGTGGATTCACGAGCCGGACAGGTCTTCTCGATAACTCCTGATGCGAAGCTCACTGCCGTCAAACTCGGCCAGTGAGAACCCATTACCACTGGCCTGGCTTGCCCAATCGTTATCCCCGGCGCTGGCTTCGACTCGGAGACAGGCAGGTTATTGACCGGGGTTAAAACCGGGTCCTATACTGGAACTGAGGCTTCCAACGGACCTCGTTCTCACCGCGTAAATCTGGGTGCAGCCCGAGACACTCGGCAGGGACTTCCCGGGGACGCTAATGGCCACGTCCAGTCAAACTATCACCGCACGACGATCACCGTCGCATTGGCGCGGAGTGCTGGTCGTCGCCGCGGTCACCCTGTTTGGTACGGGGCTCTCGCAGGCTCGAGCCAGTTGCGGCGACTACCTGCACAGCGACCCGACAACGTCCAAGTCGCCGGTGGCCAAGCCAATTGAATTGCCATCGCCTTCACCCTGCTCGCATGGCCGCTGCGACAAGGGTCCCGCCCCGATGCCGATTCCATCCGCACCGGTTCCGGTCCCTGTCACTGACGACCTCGCCACCATGGGCTGGTCACTGCCCGGTCGGTTGACCGCCACTCCAGCTCGATACGATCGCGACCTGCGAGACCCCGCCCGCCCCGGACATCCATCGCGGATCGATCGGCCACCACGAAGCTGAGTCCTCTTTCCGTGCGACGCGACCGGTTGGTTTGCTGCTGAACACAGCACGGCCAACACGACCGGTCGTCGGTCTCTGAGAACCGTCGCTCTCCCGAGCAGCCGCTCGTCGCCTGACCGGCTGTTTGCGCCCGCGACCACAACGCACCCGGGATTCCGTTTCCATGTCTGAACACGATCAACAATCGCCACAACCAGATCCGCCACTGCCCGCGGGGGGCACCGGACCGGCTCGACCCAGGAAGCTCTACGTCCGCGCAGTGACACCGGGGCTGAGAAAACTGCTCTGGGTTGTCTTCGTCCTCGTCGCACTGCTGGCTGCCAACTCGGCGTACCTGTCGGCGATCACCGCCATGCAGTGGATCACTGGGGATGTCTTCCAGACGCACTTCTATTTCCTGATGCTACTGGGCCACATCGTGACCGGACTGCTGCTGGTCTTGCCGTTGGTCATTTTCGGCAGCCTCCATATCCGCAACGCCCACAATCGACGGAACCGGCGGGCAGTCCGGGTGGGTTACGTCCTGTTTGCCGTCTCGATCGCCGTGCTGCTGACCGGCTTTGCACTGGTGCGGGTTGAAAACGTCGTTGATCTCAAGCACCCGGTCGGCCGCAGCGTGGTGTACTGGCTTCACGTCGCGCTGCCCCTGGTGGCCGGCTGGCTGTATTGGCTCCACCGGTTATCGGGTCCCAGGATCAAGTGGCACATCGGAGGGAGGATTGCCGCCGTCGCCGGAATTGCCGTCATCGCCATGGTCCTCCTGCACTCCCAGGATCCCAGGCAATGGAATGTCGTGGGATCCCAGGACGGAGTGAAGTACTTCGAGCCGTCACTGGCACGCACCACCAGCGGCAAGTTCATCCCGCGAGAGGCGTTGATGATGGACAGCTACTGCAAGAAGTGTCATCCCGACACGCATGCCGCCTGGTCCGACAGCGTCCACCGCTTCAGTTCCTTCAACAACGCCGCCTACCTGCCCAGTGTCCGGGAGACACGAAAGGTCTCACTCAAACACGACGGAAACGTCCGGGCCTCACGCTGGTGCGCCGGTTGCCACGACCCGGTCCCCTTCTTCAGTGGAGCCTTTGACCTGGAGAACTACGACGACGTCAACGACCCAACCGCTCATGCCGGGATCACGTGTACCGTCTGCCACGCGATCACCCACATCAACAGCAACCGGGGAAATTCGGACTACACCATCGAGGAACCACTGCACTACCCGTTCGCCTACAGCGACAATCCCGTGCTGCAATGGATCAACAACCAGTTGGTCAAGGCCAAGCCCGACTTCCACAAGAAGACGTTCCTCAAGCCACATCACAAGACAACCGAGTTCTGCAGCGTCTGCCATAAGGTGCACCTGCCCCTGGCTCTCAACAAGTTCAAGACAATCGAAGGCAACAGCTACCAGAAGCACTTTATCCGCGGCCAGAACCACTACGACGCCTTCCTGCTCTCGGGCCTGGGACACGGAGCATCCAGCTTCTATTACCCACCCCGGGCCGAGGCCAACTGCAACCGTTGCCACATGCCACTGGTCTCCTCGACTGATTTCGGTGCCCGTCCGCTGGGCGAGTCCGGAACGCTGCAAGTTCACAATCACCTGTTCCCCGGTGCCAACACCGGCATCGCCTGGTTCCGCGATCGGCCACAGGTGGTCCAGGCTCACCAGGATTTCCTGTCCGGCACGGTGCGGGTCGACCTGTTCGGCATCCGTGACGGTGGCTCGCTCTCGGGCAAGCTGCACGCGCCGCTCCGGCCCGACGTGCCAACGCTCCAACCCGGGGCCAGCTACCTGCTCGATGCGGTGATCCGCACCGTCAAGCTCGGACACCTGTTCACCCAGGGCACCGTCGATTCCAACGAGGTCTGGCTCGAGGTGACCGTCACTTCCGGCGATCGAGTGATCGGAGCCAGTGGCAAGTTTGATGACGAGCGTGAGGTCGATCCCTGGTCACACTTCGTCAACGTCTTCCTGCTGGACGTCAACGGCAAGCGGATCGATCGTCGCAACCCCCAGGACATTTTCACACCCTTGTACAACCACCAGATTCCACCCGGTGCCGGACAGGTCGTGCACTACCAGCTCGAACTGCCCAGCCGTCTCGACGGACCAATCACCGTCGAGGTCAAGCTCAACTACCGCAAGTTCGACAAGCAGTACACCGACTTCATCGCCCGCAGCCACAAAACCGGTGACCTCGACATTCGTGGACTCGACGGCAACACCGGCCGATTGCCAAACCAGTTGCCGGTCACCGTCCTTGCCGTCGACCGCATCACCTTCCCGGTTGCCGGTGACGACACCGGCGTGACCAACGATCCATCGTCCGTTCCGACGTGGATGCGTTGGAACGACTACGGCATCGGCCTGTTCCTCAAAGGCAAGAGCGAACTGCGACAGGCTGGAAACGCATTTGACGAAGTCGAAAAACTCGGTCGATTCGACGGACCACTCAACCTGGCCCGTGTGCTGTTCCGGGAAGGACGACTCGGCGAGGCAGCCGAGGCGCTGGCCCGGGCGTCTGGACACGACAATCCCTCGCCACCAGCATGGACCATCGCCTGGCTCTCGGGCCTGGTCGCCCGGGATCTCAACCAGCTGGAAAAAGCCGAGAAGAACTTCCGCAGCGTGGTCGACGACCGGACGCCGGAGATGGTCAAGCGGGGCTTCGACTTCAGCAAGGACTACCGGGTCATCAACCTGCTGGGGCAAACGTATTTCGACCGCGCGCGGCGATTGCGAACCGACGACGTGGCGGCCCAGAGAAACGTGTTTCTGCAGAAAGCGGCCGAGACGTTCCACAGGGCGCTGGTGATCGATTCTGAAAACGTCACCGCTCACTACAACCTGCAGCAACTCTATCGTGAACTCGGTGACAACCAGAAAGCCGAACACCACGCCGGGCTGCACGCCCGTTACAAGCCCGACGACAATGCACGGGACCGGGCGGTGGGAGCGGCCAAGGCCCGTTACCCGGCCGCCAACGCGGCGGCCGAAGAACCGGTCTTCTACCTGTTGCACAGACCGGGCGCACCCGGCCTGCCCGCCGCCACGCCCCAGCCGGGACCACGTCCCAAGACACAGAGTGGAGCCGACGAATGAACGAGCATCCCGTCGATCCGACACAACAGGATTCCGATGCCGAACCGGTGGAACACTCCACCATTGACGAATCGCCCGACTACGACCTGGACACGCTGGAGCAGGATGACACGGTCATCGGCACGGCACTCAGGAAGTCGCTGGCCGTCTTCGGCATCGTCGCGATCCTGGTCACGGCCACAGTCCTCCTGCAGGGGTACCTTGCCGAAGACGACGTGGAGGTAACCGAGCGTGCGCCGCTCGAGGTACCGCAGGTTCCCAGGCGGCCCGGGGCCGAGATTCCCCAGGTGATTTTTTCCGACATCACGGCCGAAGCGGGTATCGACTTCGTCCATGAAAATGGCGCCTACGGCGACAAGTTGCTACCCGAGACCATGGGTGGCGGCTGTGCGTTTCTCGATTTCGACAACGACGGCGACCAGGACCTCTTGCTTGTGAATTCACGTCGCTGGGACTGGGACACGCGTCCGCAACCGGACCAGCCAGCCCGGATGGCACTCTACGCCAACGACGGGAAGGGCCGCTTCACTGACGTCACCGAGCAATGGGGGTTGGCGATTTCGCTGTATGGCATGGGAGCCGCTGTCGGTGACTTCGACAACGACGGACACGCCGACCTGTTCATTTCGGCCGTCGGCCACAACCGCCTGTTTCGGAACACCGGCAAAACGTTCCAGGATGTCACCGGCAAGGCCGGGGTGGCCGGCCAGCAGACGGCCTGGAGTTCCAGTTGTGGCTTCTTCGATGCCGACGCCGACGGAGATCTCGACCTGTTCGTCTGCAATTACGTCGGATGGAACAAGGACAACGACCTCGCCCAGAACTTCACGCTCGACGGCAAGCTCCGCGCCTATGGCCAGCCACAGAAATTTCCCGGCAGCGCCCCCTACCTCTACCTGAACAACGGCGATGGAACCTTCGCTGACGTCACCGCCCGATCCGGGATCGAGGTCCGCAACGCCGGCACCAACGTTCCGCTGGCCAAGTCGCTGGGAGTCGCCTTTGCCGATCTCAACGGCGACGGTCACGTCGACCTGGTTGTCGCCAACGACACCGTCCGCAACTTCCTGTACCTCGGCAAGGGTGATGGCACCTTCGAGGAAGAAGGCCGCAGTTCCGGAATCGCCTTCGACACCAACGGCAACGCCCGGGGAGCGATGGGGATAGACATCGGCCGTTTCCGCAATTCCGATGAACTGGGCATCGCCATCGGCAACTTCGCCAACGAGACCACCGCGTTGTACGTCCGACGCACCCTGGCCAACCAATTGCCGGTCTTCCAGGACGAGGCGATCTCCAATGGCATCGCACCACCAACGCGACCCGAACTGACCTTCGGCGTCTTCTTCTTTGATAGCGACCTTGATGGTCGACTCGACATTTTCGCAGCCAATGGACATCTCGAAAAAGACATCAACCTCGTTCAGTCCAGCCAGCACTACGAACAGCCCCCCCAGTTGCTCTGGAACTGCGGAGCGGAACACGAGAATGAATTCGTGGCACTCGAATCGGCGCAGTGTGGTGAGGATTTCGTCAGGCGAATGGTCGGGCGTGGAGCCAGCTTTGCCGACATCGACGGCGACGGTGACCTCGACCTGCTGATCACCTCCAACGGTGGGGGCCCGCGTCTGCTCCGCAATGACCAGGACCTGGGGCACCACTGGCTGAGAGTCCGGTTGACCGGAACCACCGGTGTCAACAGCAGCGCCATTGGCACCTGGGTCGACATCCACACCGCCACGGGCGTCCGCAGCCAGCAGGTCATGCCCACCCGGAGCTACCTCTCCCAGGCCGAACTCCCCGTCACCTTCGGACTGGGAGACCACGACCAGATCGAAAAACTGGTCATCCGCTGGCCCAATGGAACAACCCGGGAAGTGAAAAAGCCAAAAATCGATACGATGCTGGAATTCACCCAGGCCGCACCGACGGCCGCGTCGAAAGGACAATGACACCAATGCCCGCTACACCCAGAATCGCGTGGGTTGAAGACGACCAGGCCAGTGGCGAGTTGGCCGAGATCTACGAAGCCTGGCGCGAGCAGAATCCCGACCGTGACGATGTGCCCGAGATCCTCAAGTGTTTCTCGGCTCGTCCCGACTTCCTGGCCCCTGTTATGCAGGCCTCCTACGGACTGCACTTCACAGACGGTCACCTCGACAGGCGACAAAAGGAAGCGATCGCCACCTATGTCTCGGCGTTGAATCAGTGCGAATACTGAACCGATGCCCACGCCCATTTCCTGCAGTTGCAGGATGAAGACAACACGGTGGTCGAAAAACTCGAAGCGGGAGACCTCGAGAATGCCGCGATCGATCAATCCCAGAGACGGCTACTGGAATTTGTCAAAAAGCTGACACTGGAACCAGCCGGGACGACCGACGCTGAAGTGGAAGCGTTGCGAGAGACGGGTTGGACTGATCCCCAGATCGCCGAGGCGGTCTACGTGACAGCACTCTTCGCATTCTTCAACCGGGTGGCTGACGCCTTCGGCCTGGCCAACCCCGGCTACCGGGAACAGGACACGCCACCGGCACGGTTCGAGTGAGCCAACACCAGGCCCACGGCCGGGCGAATGCCCCTGCAGGAACGCTACAACAACTCGCGAATCGGTTCGCCGTCGGTGAGGATCGGAACCGGTCGGCCGGTGTTGTCGTAGAAGTGGTGGTCGGTGTTCACCCCGAACCGGTTGTAGACGGTCGACAGCAGGCAGTTGCTATTCATGACACGGCTGACCGGATCCTCGCCGCGGGCATTGGTTGATCCGATCACCTGGCCCATCTTGAGCCCACCACCGGACAGAAAAATGCTCATCGAACGCGCCCAGTGATCACGGCCCGGTCGCTTGGTTGCCTTGTCCTGGTTCTTGATCTTCGGCGTCCGTCCGAACTCTCCGCAGAAGATGAACAGCACCTTCTCGTTAAGGCCGCGGTCGTACAAGTCGTTGATCAGGGCGGGAACGGCCTGGTCAAACACGGGCATCCGTTCGCGGTACGCCTTGAAGATGTCGGCGTTGACGCTGTGATCGTCCCAGTTGCTGGTCCGGCCCGTTTCCTTCTTCAATCGGAACGTCGCCTGCATCTGCACAAACCTCGCGCCGTGCTCGACCAATCGCCGCGACAGCAACAGGCTGCGTCCCCAGTGTGTCTTGCCATACCGCCGATGGACACTCTCCGGCTCCTTCGTGAGATCGAAGGCCCGGGCGGTCCGGGGACTGGTCAGCATCGCCACGGCCCGGCGGCGGAACTTGTCCAACGCGTCCATCGAGCCGGTTCGGTCGAGTTCGCGACGGAACACGTCAAATTCCGACAGCAGCGAATTCCGCTTGCGAAGCGACGCCAGGGCGCTCTCGCGAGCAGACAATTGACCATCCTTGGCACCAAACAGGGGCACCGGGTCGTAACGATTCGCCCCGCTGGACGTGATCGCCTTGGAATTGGGCATGAAGGCCGAGTACGCAGCACCGAGATAAGCCGGACCTCCGCCGTAGAATTTCGTGTTGGCCACGAACAGCGGCATGTCCTCGACCTGGTCCTCGAGTTGCTTGGCCACCACCGATCCCAACTCGGGATACTCCGCGTCAGCCGGATTGGCCGCCTTGGGGGTGTAACCGCTGAGGAACCTGCAGGTTCCGCCAGAATGCTCGTTGCGGTTGTGGAACAGGCTGCGAACGATCGAAAACCTATCCGCCATCCCGGCCAGGTTGGGCAGCAACTCACAAATGTCCATCCCCGGCACATTCGTCGGGATCGGCTGGAACTCGCCCCGGTACTCGGCCGGAGCCTTGGGCTTCATGTCGAACGTTTCGAGATGACTCGGACCGCCGTTGGCCCAGAAAAGGATGACCGAGAAGTCATTATCCAGAGCCTCGCCAGCTGCCTCGGCCGCCAACAATCCGGCCAAATCCGGCGAGAGACCGCTCGAGAGTGCTCCCAGCGAAAGGCCGCCGACCTTCAGAAAACTGCGACGATCGATCGGACCAGAACAACGGGGCGAGTGTCGAGTCATGCAAATGTTTCCGACAGGAAGTCGCCAATCGCAGCGACTAGTGATTGTACTGGAATTCCTTGGTATTGATCAGCGCCCACATCAGGTTCCGGTAGGCAGTCTTGGCATCGGACTCCGAGCCGATGTACTTGACCGCCTTTTCGACTTCAATCGATGTTGCCGGCCGCGAGAGAGCCAGCAAAAACAGGCGACGGACCCGCACGGCATGCTCGCCGGTCGCAGAACCCAACTCGGTGGCAGCACTCTTGGAATCAAAAATTTTGCCCAGCAGGAAACTGTCGTTCAACGAGAACAGCGACTGGGAAAGACTCGGGCTGGTCGTCCGCTCGCATTCACAGGCACTCTCACGTGGGGGACGACCAAACAACTTCAGGAACTGGTTCGAATAATCCTCGTCGGGCAATTGCATCGCGCGAGTCCCACTGGGCAGGCCACTGTAGGACGTCGGACGCAGGGTGACCTGGTCGATCGAATCGAGCAACATCTCCGCCGAAAGTCGCTGGGGATAGAAGCGAGAGTGCCCCTGGACCTCGTCGAGATTGTCGAGATTGGCCGAGGAGTCCAACTGGTAGGTCGTGCTCGTGGTGATCAACTCAAGCACCCGACGCATGTCAAATCCGCTGGAAACGAACTCGCTGGCCAGGGCGTCCAGCAATGCCGGATTGGTCGCCGGATTGGTCACTCTCATGTCATCAATCGGCTCGACCAGTCCGCGACCAAAGCAATGAGCCCACATGCGATTGACAAAAGCTCTCGCAAAATAGGGATTCTTCGGGTCCGCCATCCAATCAACCAGGCGGTGACGGGGATCGGCGTAGGGCGGAACATCCAACTCGGGACCACCCAATCCGTGTGGCTTGACCACCTCGCCGGTGACCGGGTGCTTGACGCTGCCGGTGGCCTTGATCAAGACCGTTTCGTTGGCCCGACGCTCCGCCACCCCGCTGCCCTCGATTCGACCGACTCGAGTGAAAAACGCGGCCAGGCCATAGTAGTCCGCCTGCGTGAAGTTCTCGAAAGGATGGTGGTGACACCGGGCACAGCCAATACGAAGGCCCATGAACACCTGGGCGGTGTCGTCGACGTAGCGATCCAGGTACCGGACCTCCGCGTACCACTGCGCCGGAGGTGAGACACTGACGTTTCCGGTGGCCGTGAGGATCTGTCGTACGAAACGGTCGTAGGGCATCCCCCGGGCGATTGCGTTGCGAATCCAGCGGTGAAACGCGATTGTCCCGGGAATCCGGTCCTTTTGACCTCGCCGCTTGTTCCTCAACAACGCCGACCACTTCTGCGCAAACGTGTCCGCGTATTCGGGGGACGCCAGCAGTCTCCTGACCAGTTTGCCCCGCTTGTCTTGTGTGTCGTCGGCCAGAAACGCTTCGACATCCTCCAGCCGAGGCACCCGACCCGCCAGGTGCAGCGACACCCGTCTCAGGAACGTGGCGTCATCGCAGACGGCTGAAGGAGCGACTCCCAGGGTCCGCAGATTACGCTCGACGTGCCGGTCAACCAGGTTGGCGATCGGGAACTCCGGCCAGGCAGCCCTTGGCGTCTCCAGCGGCACGGTCAATCGCGACACGCACACCTGGCCCTGCAACAGGGCAATCACCGCCGTCTGCCCCGTGCGTCGCTCCGCCGTCACCAGGCCCGCCTCGTCAATCTCGACCAGGCTCGAATCATTGGTACGCAACTCGGCAACACGAGTCACATCCCTGGCCGTTCCATCCTCGTACAGGGCCGTAACCGCTAGCTGTTGTGATTGTCCCGGCCGAACCGTTGCTTCAGCCGGAAACACCTCAATTCGTACCAGCCTCGGGGCACTCGAACGGCCCCAGCCAGCCCCCTCCGACACCCATCGCTCCAGCAAACGGTAGGCATCCGAATCGGCCACCATCCGGCGACCACCACCGTGTGGCATCTGCATGGTCGGTTTTCGTAGGAGAAGCGATTGGCCCGGAGCCGCCGTAAAAATACGACGCCCACGCGCCCCCTGGGCAATCCACTCGAAATCCCACTCCGGGTGATGTCCGAACAGGCTCAAACGGAAGCCGCCTCGACCGGTCGACTTGCCGTGACAACTGCCCCCATTGCAACCCAGCCGCGTCAGCAACGGATTGATGTCGTTGGTGAAATCAACCGGCTGATACGTCTCACCATCGTGAACCACCACCGGCACGCTGGCCCGAACGGCACCAACCGACACCAGCACTTCGGCCGCGCCGCTTTTGCGGGCAATCAATTCGCCATCATCGGTCACCTCGACCACTCCGGCAGGCTCGACCTGGAATGTCGCCACCCGGCCCAGATCCCATCGCCGTCCCTCGGCACCAGTCCGAGTCGATCCACTCACGACCAATCGCTGCCGTTGTCCATGTCCATGCAACCGCACCATCTGCGGATGCACGGTGATCTTGTCGAATCCGGACACAGAGACCGGTTCGGTGTTCTCCGCAATGGTCGCCGTCGTCGGTTGAAACACCAACAACGGGACAATCAGCCAGGTGGTCTGCCACAGGTGCATCACCCCAATGTCGCCGCTGAATTGGCTCGCCGCAACCCGAGCCTCTCCCGAACCACTTCCGACAGCCTTTCAATCGGGCACGCAGGTCCAAAACAAAAAACAACCGGATCCATCACTTTCTGGGAAAAGACGGGAACCGAGACCCGGAAACCCTCGTCTCAACAACAGGTATCACTCTGCGCGGGCCAAGACCAATGAACATCCACACACCAGATCCGACTCCTGAACCGGGTTCCAATCGGGACCAAGACACCGGTCCCGAGGCACTTCTCTCGGCGTACCTCGACGGTGAATTGACCTCCGAGGAAATCGCGTTGGTGGAGTCTCACCTCGAATCGTCCGAGGAGTCTCGACGGCGCCTCGACGAACTCCGCACGCTCTCGGAGTACCTCGTCGCGATCCAGCCGGAATCCGCACCCGAGGCACTCCGCGGCACCCTGGACACGCCCCAGCCCACATCGCCGCCAGCAACTGGAACTTACCGCGGCCGGTGGATCGCCGCAGCGGTCGCAGTGGTGGCATTGGTGATGGTGGCGACGATTCCGCAAATGTCATTCCGGTCTCCTGTGCCGACCGGGACCGAAGGTGAAAACGTCGCCGCCCTGCAAGACTCCACCCCTCAGCAAACCAAGGCATGGCTCTCCGAGTCGAACCGGCCTTCCGCGGAATCCGAGGATGCCGGTGGCCCCGAACTGGTCTTCAACAAGGCGCCGGACAAGGCGGAGGTCGGTCAGATTCTCTCGGCCATTGACACGTCCGATGGACAAGCGGTTGTTGTCCGCCTGACGGTCGTCGACGTCAAGCAGGGCCTGGACTCGCTACGCCTGCTCCTGCAGAAACACCAGATCGCCGCGGCCGACACCCTGGCGGCGGATCGAGATGGGGCCCGCGACAAGCAGGTCGCCGGGCTGGAATCGGCCAAGGGCGGGCAACTGGTCAGCGTGGTCGTCAGGGCATCCTCCAACCAGGTGTCGGAGGCGATGGCCACCCTGCGACGTGAGGTGGCTTCGGAGATGGAATTGGCCGGAGTGCTCCAGGTGGCCGCCCTGGAAACCGCACCCGGAGGACGCCGCGCACTGAATCAACTGCAGACCTACGATGGAACGACACGCCGCCAGTTTGGTTCGGCACGCAAACTTCGAGGACAACCAGCAGCAGGCCGGGCTGCACGCAAGGTGCGACCCGAAGCGTCCCCCGGGGCAAACTCAGGAACACAACCCGTGTTGGCCTCGGCCCAGGTGCGGTTGGATCTGCCGCCGGACCTGATGCGGCGGGTCAACAAGGCTCGCAGCGAACCGAAATCGTCGGTTGCTTCGAAAGAGTCCGGAGAACGACAGGTCCAGGTCGTCTTTGTGCTCGTCGGTGAACCCCAACCCGCTTCGCCCGCGGAGTCGGACCCCGACGGAGCCGCGTAGCACCTCTAGTCATCCAGGGGGATCGGCCACAGCAACCCGGACGTGAACCCGCCGTCAACCCGCACCACCTGCCCGGTCATGAAGGCGGATGCGTCTGCTGCCAGGAAGACTGCAGCCCCCACCAGGTCCTCGACCTCGCCCAGTCGTCCCAGCGGCGTGTTGCCCAGGCCCCATTCCTGCATCACCGGATCACTCCACAGCTTGCGGGTCAGATCGGTCAGGATGAATCCGGGCGCGATCGTGTTGACCCGCACCCCGTGCTCACCCCATTCGGTCGCCAACGACCGGGTCATCATCACCAGGCCCGCCTTGCTCATCGCGTAGGGCGCCACCCCCTTCAGCGGGGCGTAGGTGTTCAGAGAATCCACGTTGATGATTGTGCCCGACTCCTGGGCAATCATCTGCTTGCCCACGGCCTGTGCTGCCAGGAACGCGCCCTTGAGGTTGATATCGAGGATGAAGTCGTAATCCTCCTCGGTCACTGCCTCGACCCGCTTCCGCCGGTTCACACCCGCCACGTTCAACAACACGTCGATCCGGCCAAACTCCGCGATCACCTGTTCAACCAGCCGCGAGATGTCATCCGGCTGTGCCACGTCACAGACAATCCCTCGGACTGGCCCATCCGTCTCACCGCTGATCTCGGCCACTGTCGCATCCAGCGTTTCAACATTCCGACCCGTGACAACCACCGGAGCACCGCGGCGGGCAAACCCGGCGGCCATCTCCTTGCCGATGCCGCGGCTGCCTCCCGAAACGATGGTGACACGATCGGAAATCGAGAACAGGGGATCGGGTGAAGTCGAATCAGTCATGATCGCGGTTCCAGGTGCGTACGTGTCGGTTCCAACCGTTTTCGATGGTGAGCCGAAAAATGCTCCAGCCGACTCAATCGGTTTTTGACTCGGTCAGGCTGACGACGGTATGCTGCCGTCGACCGCGAGGTCAAGCAGCCACAGCCCGAAGCAGGAGTCCTTCCAGATGCGATTGACCGACTGGCTGGTGTGTCTGCGGTGTCACAAATCCTGGCCGCCGGAAACCACGCCCGTCCGTTTTCCGGTCCGTGCCGCGCTGTCTCTCCGACCTCATTCCGACGGGCGAAGTGCCAGAGGCGAATCGAACCGCAACCAGGGATGGCGGCTCCGCGCCCCCACCCGGCAAATACCGGTGAGTTCCCGCCGCGGGCTGACGACTCAGCCGATTGCCTGAACACCCGGCCCGAGTTCGTCGGGCTCAGTCCTGAGGCACGTAGGGCAACAGGCCCATGAAACGCGCCCGCAGCACAGCACGACGCACTGCCCGTTGGTACTTCGCACAACAGCCAGTGCGGCGTCGCGAGAGCATGTGGCCATTGCGGTTGACCATCGAACGCAACATCTTCACGTCCTTGAAGTCAACGTAAACCGGCCGAGGCGAGTTGTCGCATCCGTCGGGACAGAACCGGCACTTGAGCTTGCGTTGATTACGAGCCTTGCGCTTCCGCGCCTTGCGAATCTCGGCACGGGTACTTGGTCGAGCCATTCGTATCTGGTCCTTTTTTCATGCCAGCCATGGATCGGCCCCGACATCGGAACCGACGCGACAGGTCCGTCCGGAACCACCAGGTTCCGATGCGAGTCGCGGACTGAGGGAATCCTCCATTATGCGGACCGTATCACAGGCTTTCAACCATCACCGGCCACCTGATCCACCGTGAGTTCATCGACGCCAAAGATCTGTTTCACAGAGGGCCGCAACAGGACCAGAATCGTGAAGACACCCAGGGCCGTGCCAAACGGCATCAGCATACAACTGACCCCCGCCACGACCAGGCAGAACATGTACCGATCGCGCCGACGGAGGCTCCGTCCGCCCAGGAAAATCAGAAACGCCAGAATCCAGAACGCCAGGATGACCACCGAGGAAATCGTGACGAAAAGAAGACCGATTATCTCGGGTGTATCAGCACCGCTGTCTTCGGGATGGTCCGAAACCGACAGCAAAAAGATCCCGATCGACAAGTGGATGAATGGAATGCACCCAAACAGCACCGTCATTCCCGACACGACGTAATGAAACGTCTCCAGGAGTTCCAGGTGGGTTTCGTCTTGCTGAGTGTTCATTGGCGACCTGGGCCCAACGTTCCACGAAAATTTCACTCTATCGAGTTGGTGTCCCGTCCTCGACCGGCGGTTGAACAAACAGGGCAAGAACCAGTCCGACCAACACCCCGGCACCGGCTCCGACCATGTCCGCACCAAGATCCTTCCATTCCGCGGTCCGGTGCAGCATCGGAATCATCTGGGTCAGTTCGTCGAGAGCACCGTAACAGGTCACCAATATCCACAGCCGGATCATATCGCGCCGACACACGCGACGGTCGGCAGCAACCGACCCCATCAGCAACACCCCCAGGCCAAAGTAGGCCCCCAGGTGCAACCAGGTGTCGGAGACATTGGTGGGAACGACATCGGGAGGAACTGGCAGGTGTGTCCCCACGCACATCGCAACCCAGTAGCAGGCCGTGACCAGTCGGATCAGCCGAACCAGCAGTCGCCCGGGTCGATGTCCCGAGTCACCCGGCATACCCGGACCTCCCCATTCGCCACGTGACCGATCGGATTACGCCTCCGGGGCATACGGCGTCGTGAGACGAAATTCCGGATGACTCTCGAGAAAGGCAGCAATACGATCCGCTCGCGAAAACGCCTCGGGCAGAAAGTCCAGGGCCTGCTGCAAGCGGTCGTTGGGCTCGGCGCAACTGAACCTCAGGAATCCCGCTCCTGCCTCGCCGAAACACTCGCCTCCCAGGCAGGCGATTCCGAACTCGTCATCAGCACCCTCGAGCAGGTACAACGCCAGCCCGTGGCTCTTGATCCCCAACCGGTTGCACACCTCCATCACGTTGGGGAACACGTAGAAGGTGGCCGTTGGATCGAGCGAATGGATACCGTCAATCGCATTGAGTCCCTCGGTCAGTAACACGACCTTGTCACGAAACTCGTTCATCACCCGGTCACGTTCCGCGTGATCGTTGCCCAGTGCCGCCGCACCGGCCAACTGGACCAGCGGGGGCGTGCACGAGAGCGAGGTGTTGATCATCTTTCCGATCGAGTCGGCGATCCGTTCCGAGGTCACCGCAAATCCCAGTCGCCAGCCACTCATGCTGTACGACTTGCTGAAGGTGTAGGCGGCCACGCACTGGTCCATCATGCCCGGTTGTTCCAGCAACGAGTGGTGCCGACCTTCCCAGACCATGTGACAGTACGGTTCGTCGGAGAACACCGCGATGTCCTTGCCTCGGACCAAGTCGGCAATCGCCACCAGGTCCTCTTCGGTCGTCACACCACCGGTGGGATTCTGTGGTGAATTGAGAAAAATGGCCTTCGGCTGCGGATCCTCGGCCAGAAATGTCTCGATCGCCGACACCTCGGGCCGAAACCCGTTGGATTGCCGCAGGGGAGTCAGCACCGCCCGAGCCCCCCGCCGCTCGATATTGGGAATGTAGGTCGGGAAGAACGGACTGAAGACCAGCACCCCGTCACCGGGATTCAGAAACGCCTCGCAGAAGAACTGCTCGAAGACCTTGGCACCCGGTCCCGCCACGACGTTGGCGGCGGTCGCCGGAATATTGAATTCGTCAGACACGAACTTCGCGGCCGCCTCGCGGAAGGGTGGAATTCCAGGCGAAGGACAATAGTGAGACTGGTTGTCCTCGATCGCGACCACTCCGGCCGACTTGGCCGATGCGGTACTGTCAAACGGGCTGTCGCCGATTTCGAGTTCGACAACGTCCTTGCCTTCGGCCTTCAACTGCTTGGCCACCGCCAAAACAGTGAACGCGGTTTCAACCGACAGGGTTTGAGCAAACTCGCTAAGCGCAACGGCCACGTCGTCATCTCCCACCACGGGGTCACTTCGCCACCGGGACCATCCCGGTGGACTACTTCGTCGCAATCGCCTGGGCCAACGGACGCAACACCTGCTCGATGACAAACGCATCGAGCAACTCCTCGCACTGGACTCGCAACGACACGAGCGTGTCTTCGAACGAGGTGTCCGCTTCCAGGCTTCCGTACTGGCGTACGGTAAAATACACGCTTATCAACTCGTCAGGAAAATCGCCCTTGCGAACCTGGTAAGCATTGGTTCGCGTCTCGATCATCAACCGCGCCTGGCGACGACAGGTCTCATCCAGGCTCAACGTGATCGCCGGCTCGTAATTGAGCACCTCCGACCCGGACATCTCCATCAAGCCCTCCAGCACGACCAGCGTCCCCAGGGCTTCGGCCACCAGGGCATCATGGTTGCCGCTGTAGGCAAAATCAAAACCCATCATGTAATCCAGCGCCTCGCAGTCCAACGGGCTGACCGAGAGCATGTACGGCACCTGCTGGAGGACCAGCAGGTGCTGGTCGAGAGATGCGTCGAGGTCATCCGGGTTCACGTGACCGCTGTTGATCCGGCGGGGTTCGATCGAAAGCCAACGCTGCTGCCCCTGGTCCTTGTCCTCCTCGAGAACAAAGTCACCATTGTCGCGGGTATAGAAATTCCGCATCGAGGGAAACGACTTCTGGACCCGCTCCAAAAACCCGAGCACGGTCTCCCGGTTGTTCGGAAGAGCCATCTCGGTGTTCAGATTCATGTTGCTGTAGAAATCGTCTGACAGCGAACTGTAAGCATGCATGATCGAGAGGAACCTCGAAGGAGAGTACCACGACCGGGGGGGGCAGCCGGTGAGTGTGCTCGGGGGGATGATCACCAGCCGCGAGCACCCTATTGTATAGGTCTCCGTGCAGGTGGTCAAAGACGCCAAACACCCAGACATTCGACCGGCACCCGTCTTCCATGAACGACGCCCGATGTGACCTGATGCTCTCCCTGTTCCCCACCTCGCTGGGCTGGTTCGGTCTGCTCGGCGATGGCGAGTCGGTTCACGGCGTCGAGATCGGCCACCGCTCGGCGACCTCCCTCCGGCAACGTGTCGGCACCCGGTCGTCCCGGGAATCGGACTGGGATCCGGAACTGAGATCCCGGATGGAAGATTTTGCGGCGGGAGAACCGACCGACTTCGATGATGTCTCGCTGGTCCTGCCACCGATGACCCGGTTCCGGTTCCGGGTCATGACACATGTTCGGGGAATCTCATACGGCCAAACGAACAGCTACGGCGAGGTGGCCGAACGGGTCGGACACCCCCGCGCCGCCCGTGCCGTGGGAAGCGTGATGGCCAACAACCCTGTACCAATCCTGGTTCCCTGTCACCGGATCATTGCCGCATCAGGCCAGCTCGGTGGTTTCTCGTCCCCTCAAGGACCCCGGCTAAAGAAACGACTGCTGGAACTCGAATCGGGCGTGACGGAATAAACAGGGGGCCACGGACGTTCGCAACGGCCGGTGGCAAGAGGTCCGACGCGGCGGTACAATTCCTCGCAACCAACCACCTCATCGACTTCCAGCACATCACCTCCGCAACATGTCACTCTCCTCGGTCCGCCCCGACGCCCATGAGTTGGTGTTTCACCTGTTTGGTCGGTCGGTGCATCCCGAGTTGCTTGACGTGAGAGCCGAGGCCGAGATCTGGCATGAGGGCTACTCCGCCTCGCTGCAACTCTGCGATTCCGGGCACGTGGTCTCGTTGCGGGTGCGAGGAGAGACGGTCACCGAGGTGACCTCGGCCCGGAAGCATCCGCTCCCCCAGATGCGGCAACTGCTTGAACACCGCATCTGTGGCAGTCGTCACGAGTCGATCGAGTTCGACAATGGTGTCAGGTACCACGCCAGTTACGAGCTCGAACAACTCGATCCCGATGTCTTTCTGCACGTGCACCAGGAACTGCTCGTGGACAGTCGGACCGCCGCCGTCGCCTTCACCTTTCCCACCGTCGGTCGCTTCGATCCGGCCCCGCTGTCACTGATCACCACCGACAGTTGGCCCGACAGCCTGCTGGTCAACGCGTTCCACACTTTTCCCGAAAACGGGGCGGTGGTCAAAACGCAGTCGCTGTTTGAACTCTAGAGGACCCGCCGGGTCATCGCGCGAGATCAAACACCTGCAGGGTCTCCTGGTTCTTGACCAGCAACTTCGATCCCACCAGGGCCGGGTGAGCCCACGTCGCTGAATCCGACAGCTGGTACTTCGCCAGTTCCTTGTAGCTGTCTCCCTGGGCAGCCACGACCAGCAAGTTGCCATCGGTCGTCAACACCAGCAGCACACGTCCAGCCACAACAATTGCCGCGTTCTCGGCCAGGCGGCCAGGCGTCGCCCAGGCCACAGCCCCGGTCATCGCATCGACACAAAACAGTTGACCGCGATTCCGGTGAGTCAATCCAAACACGTGGCGGCCGACCAGTACCGGGCTGCTCATGTACATCGAGATCTCCCGGTTCTTCCACTTCCGGTCTGTCTTCAACCGGCGGCCCCGCCCGGTCAGTTCCAACGAGACGGTCGGTTGATTGTACCCGCCCAGGATCACTCGCCCGCCGGCGACCAACGGTGTGATACTATTTTGATCGAACTGCGTGGTGAACGACTCACGCCAGAGAACCGTGCCGGTGGCCGGATCGATACCCAGGTGAAATTTCTGTGACTGCGTGACCAGGTGCGGCCTGCCTCCCAGCCTGACAATCACCGGCGAGGCATAGGCCGGACCATCCCCGGCCCACCGCCAGGCAACCTTCCCGCTGGCCAGATCGAACGCGGTCAAGGCCCCGTCATCATGACCGCCCACGTGCACGATGACCCGACCGTCCACGACGATCGGAGAGGCGGAGTGGCCGTACAGGGGTGAGGTCAGGCGGTGCTGATCGCCGAATTCGTGTGACCACACCGCTCGACCGCTCGCGGTGTCCCAGCAGGACAGGATGCCACTGATGCCAAAAGTGACCAGCCTGGTTCCAACCACCACGGGCGTCGACTTGGGACCCGGCCCGTGATCCCTCGCGACTGACTCGACCTTGTAAGGCGCCTTGTACTCACTCTTCCACAGTTCACGCCCCGTCGAAAGATCCAAGCCCCGCACCACCTCGCGGCCACCGTCCCGGGACATCTGGTAGACACGTCCAGACAGCACGACTGGCGAACTGTGTCCCTCCCCGACCTTCCTGCTCCAGACGCGAACCAGCCGGGACGGCCACTTCACCGGCACTCCCGAGGCGTCGGCCACTCCATCTCGCGCCGGTCCTCGCCACTGGGGCCAATCCGCCGCCGGGACCTCGCTCCAGGCCACCAGCACCGTCATCCACAAACCCAACAAAGCTCGCACCACGGCCCCTCCGCCTGAATTGCCACAGTGTATCAATCGCTCGAGAGAATGACCCACCCGGTAGTTCCGGGGAACACTTTCCGACGTTCTGACTAGGCTTGAACTGGTTCCCGTCAACGCGACACAATAGGACCCTGTTCGTGACCCTCGACCCAACCAGGGATCACGACCCGGACACTCACAACGAAAACGCTCCCTCGGGGTCACCATGGTCTCTCGTCACCACGCCATCGCAACTCTCCTCATCCTGGGAGCAATCCCGTCCCTCGCGTATGCCAGGGATCTCCACAAGTCGGCTGCGGTCCCCAAGCCTCTTGCCCAGGAGATTCATCTCGACGAAGGCCAGGCTGTCACCATCAGCGCGCGAATCGATAAGCCCTCAGCCCTGCCCGACAATGGGCGTCTGAAAGCCAGTTGGACCCTGATCAGGGCCGACGATCCCAAGCAATTCTCCGACCAGCCCAAGGCCAAGCCGGCCAGAAAAATCGACGCCGAGGGCATCTACACCCGTCCCACTCCCAACTGGTCCAAGCTGCTCCACGCGCTCGACCCCGACGTTTTCACCGTCTATCGCGCCCCGATCAGTGGAACTTACCAGTTGGAGGTTTCGACGGAGCCCGGCGAGGTCACACTCTTCGATGGGGGTCGTTGGCGAGAAAAAGGCCAGGCGCCCTTCAGCCGACCGGCGTCCAAGAAGGTTTCCTGGCCAGCCAACCGGTCAGTCGGAGTGACAATCGAGATCCGCGACATCGACGCACGCCCGGCCGGCGATCGACTGTTTATCGAGGCCGAGCCTAACGACACCCCCGAACAAGCCCAGCCGCTGTCGCTGCGGGCCATCGCCGAGGATTACTCGCTGCGAGTCGTTGGTGGGTCGGATGACATCGAGTATTACGACAACAGCCGTGTCGGCGGCAGCGGCGACGACTGGTTTCGCCTCGAATTTCCGGGCAAGGAGCCCCGCCTGTTGACCGCCTGCCTGTCGATTCCCGACCAGATCATCGCAGCCCGCATCCGGTGCTACACGTTGCCGGCCGACCGGTCCACCACCAGCCCCGGTGGACTGCTGCCCCTGAAAGGCGAGTACACCGAGGGGAAGAACGCCAACGAGCGGGTCCACCAGCAGAAAGAACAACACCGGATCGCGATCAACCGCAAGCTGAAACCCGGCCAGGTCTACTTCCTGCGAGTGGAGAGCAACTCTCCGGGTTACGAACTCGATCTCCAGATCATCCGCCCCGCCCCCTTCACCGATCCACGACAAGCCGTACGCCAGGGACTCTACGACCATGTCGGCCAGGTCGACAGCTGGCTCGCCAACCGACCTCGAGGTGCCAGCGTGGAGAGACGGATTCGCGATACGGGCAACCTGCTGGGAACCCAGTGCATGAGTTGCCATACGCAAAGCGGCGTTTGGGGACCGGCCATCCCGCTGACCCAGGGATACCGCATTCGCAACATCCAATTGTTCCGGAACCTGGTCAACATCTGCTACCAGTCGATGCGGCCGACCAACAAGCTGATCGATGCGGCCAACAACACCAGCCTGGCTCCACTGGACCTCGGCGACGGCCCTGCGGGCACGCGTGTTGCCGGGCACTCGGTCGTCTCGATCGAGCGATACCGTGCCCCGCGAGTCCTGCAGTCCAAGCAAGCCATACGCGCGGCCAACTTCGTCTTGCAATCGGGTGATCCCGGCGGCATCAATGCCGCTGGACCCGGTGCCAACGTCGGCAAGAGCGTTGTGTTCAGTTACGCCGGCGAGGTGCTCTACGAGGCCTGGAAAGCAACCGGCGACCCCAAGTACTTCCGCGGGCTGGAAGAAAAAGTCCGCAAGGTGCTCGACGTCAAACCAGCCTACACCGACGACATGGCTCATCGAGTCGAATTGCTCAAACGGTACTTCCCCGCCGATTACCCTGCCGTCGCGCGGCAGGTTGCCGACCGGGAAACCAAACAGCCCCAGGCCACCTCGAAGGTTCCCTACAAGGGACACAAGACAACTCCCGCCGAAGCCGATCAACTGGCCCAGCGCATCGAGAAACAGGTCACCGCGGATCTCGGCCGTCTCCGCCAGATCCAGAACGCCAATGGCACCTGGGGATTCAGTCCCGGTAAGAGCAGTGACGGTGGAAAGACCTGGAAAGCCGAGGGGAACATTGCCCCCGAGCCATCGCCGACCGCCCTGGCCCTGATCGCCTTCCAGGCAGCGGGCTTCACTCCCGACGACGCCACCGTCAAGAAAGGAGTGCAGGGGCTGCTTCAACTGCAACACCCCAGTGGATACTGGAAGGGCAAGTCCCAGACCGGATTCGTCTCGACCGCCTACAGCCTGCATGCCCTGTCCCGTCTGTTCCCGGTCGACCCACCCAAGCCAGCGGCCAAGGACTTCGCGGCCACGCCAGATGAAACACTGGCCGAGACAATCGATCGGGCACGACGGTTGTCGACGACCGAGGATCAGAACCGGGTCCCCATGATCTTGACACTGGCTGGCCATGACAGCCCGCTGGTCCGTTACTGGGGCATGATCGGCCTCGCCGCAGCCCCCGCCGATGCAGGAGTGGTCGCCTTGGCCAGGGGACTGGGTGATCCGGTGAAAGCGGTCCGCGAGGCCGCCGCGTGGGGACTTCGACAACTGCTGATCGACAACCGGGGCTGGAAGGCCGTTGCCACCGCTGCTGGATCCGCCGATGACCGCACCCGCGGCTCGCTGGCCCGTGCCCTGGTGATGCGGGTCGACGGCGTGATGCCGGGAATCGGTATCGAGTGGAACCAGCTGACCGCGATGATCAGTGCGATGATGCTCGAGGATCCCCATCCGGCAGTCCGAGCCTGGGCCACCCGGGCCAGCTGGAACTGGTGGGTCTGGAATCCACCGGTCCGCACCGCGCTCAACCAGGCATGGATCAAACGACTCAGCCAACCCGAACCCAACGAACTGGCCGAGAATGGGCTGCGTTACCAGGCCCACGCACTCTTCGTTGCCAACGGGCACAAGGCCAACGGTTCGCGGCAACACCAATACACCAAGCTCGACGAACTCTTCCTGGACATCGACGGAAAACTCGAGGACGCACTTGAGAGTAACCCCACCCTGGCCCGTCGACTGGCCCGTCGACTGGTCGCCGTGGCGGCCACCTACTACAACACCTCCGGTGGCGACGGCGGTCCTGGTCAAATGGGCTACATCACCCCCAGTTCCGGCGACCTGTTCGGCCATGCCGTGCTGGCCTACCTCGACATCGTCGATCCCGACCTGAAGAAAGACCGCGCAGGAAACTCGCTGCTGCCTGTCCGGATTGGGCTGGAGGGCGCCGCCAACGTCCCGCACCAACCCTTACAGCAACAGTTGATCGAGTACTCGCTGGAGGGCCCCGAGGCACTGCGAGCCGTGGCCGCCAGTAGCGTTTCGGACCCCAGGTCGGCCAAGTTTGTCGCGGTCCCGGAACTCGTCGAGCCCCTGTTGCGACAGATCCGGCGAGGTGCCAACGAACCGCCCCGGCGGGCACAACTCTCCGATCCCGTGCTCAAGCTCTTCGGACGGGTCCGGTGGGTTATCCCCCAGAACAAGGACCAGCAGCACGAGGTGCTCGGATACCTCGTGCCCAAGTTCTCAGAATTCCTCTCGGCCGAGGAGATCAAGAAGAATCCCGACGCGGCCAAGCGAGGAGAACTCGGTCGGCAGATGGATGCCCAGTGGTACCTGGCCACCGGACTGGGTGACGCGCTGGGCCGCAACCCCGACCTCCACATCGACATGGCGCTCGACTTCCTGCCCAAGACGCTGAAAAACAAGCTCGACGCCCAGTTCTGGTTGCCCAGTGTCACCTGGATCCTGACACACAAGACCAAGCTGCCCGAGGTCCAGGTCAAAAAGGGCCAGCTTCCTCCACTGGACCCCTATGCCGCTCACCGCACCCGCGCTCTGCAATTGTTCCTCGACCAGCTCAAGGCCACCGCCGACCTTCGGACCCGAAGTGTTGCCGTGACCATGGCCCAGGCAACCGCGCTGAGACGCAACCCCGAGGTGCTCAACGCGCTGGAAGCAATGCTGAAATTCGAGAAACGTGAGAAGGTGGTCAAAGCCGCCCGGAACGTGCTTTCCACCAACCGTAAGAACTTCCTCAAGGAACTCACCACCGCGGTCAATCGCGAGAAACCTCGCAAACAACCCGCCGACAAGGACGGCAAACCGAAGCTCGACGCCGAGTTTGTTGCCGACTTCCAGTTCTTCCGGGACTACGTCACCCCCGAAATGAACAAGGTGCTCCGTGGCGACCAGCGGAGTTGCTACGCCTGCCATGGCGTCCCTGGTCGTGTTCCACCCCTAACACTCAACCGACCCGACGACGCCGGCTACCTTCCCGTCGACAAGATGCTGGCCAACTACCGACTGCTGCAGGCCCGTGTCGAACTGGGAAACATCGAAAAGAGCAAGTTGCTAAGAAAACCGCTGAACGTGCAAACCGGCAAGGAAGATGGCCACCAGGGTGGTCGACGCTACAAGCCGATGGACCCCGGCTACCAGATCATTCGACGCTGGGTGCTCAACCAGAAGAAACACCCGGCCAAGCTGGGCCTTCAGACTTCGGACACCTCCGCTCCCGAGCCATCGACCCGACAGCAATGAGCCCCTTGACCGGTCTCTGGAGCGACTCCTAGAATCAAAACAACAGGGGTTGTTGCGTTGTCGGCCGTTCTGTCGACGACTGCACTGCTCCGCCTCGGGGTTTCTCACGATGTCGCGAATCGTTCAACAGTCCCGGTTCTGTTCCCTGCTGCTGCCGATCAGCTGCGGCTGTTGAAGGGTCGACGGGACACGTCCGTCGACCACGCTCCGCCCGCCCGCGACATCCCTCCGGCCTACCCGCCGGTTCACCAACAGGTCGCGTTTTCCCGATGCCCTTCCAGGCCGTTCGCCACTGGCGAAGACCCACGACAAAAGGCTTCCTGCCATGGACCCGGAGACACCCGGCAAAAACCATCTGCCCGCCGTGACCGAACAGATCGTTGAGACCTACAGCCGAATCGGCACGATCAACCATCTCGACCATTCCCCGCTGCCACACAACGACGCGGTGGTGGGAATCACACAGGACCTGATGGAGGTCATCTACCCCGGCTACCAGCGACGACAGAAGTTGCATTCGGGCAACGTCGCCTACCATGTCGGCGACCTGATCGACAGCCTCCACGACGAACTCACCCAGCAGATCGCCAGGGCACTGCGTCACGAGCAGGCCCTGTCAAACGGCACGGGTCAGCCTGCTGATTCCACCGAGGCATTCGAGGAAACCGCCCGCAACAAGTCGATCGCCGCACTCGAATCCCTGCCACGCCTGCGTGACCTGCTGGCGACCGATGTCCAGGCCGCCTACGAAGGCGACCCCGCCGCACAGGGCCTCGACGAGATCATTCTTTGCTATCCCGGGCTTCAGGCGATCACGGTTCACCGCCTCGCTCACGAACTTCATCAACTCAATGTGCCGTTCATCCCCAGGATGATGGCCGAGTGGTCTCACAGCCGAACCGGAATCGATATTCATCCCGGTGCCACCATCGGTCCGTCGTTCTTCATCGATCACGGCACCGGTGTGGTCATTGGTGAGACCACCGAGATCGCCGCCCACGTCAAGCTCTACCAGGGTGTCACGCTCGGCGCTCTCTCGTTCCCCAAGGACGACAGCGGGGAACTGGTTCGCGGACAGAAACGCCATCCGACAATCCAAGAGGGCGTCGTGATCTACGCCAATGCGACCGTCCTGGGTGGCAAGACCGTTGTTGGCGCTCACTCGATAATCGGCGCCAGCGTATCGCTGACCCAGAGCGTTCCGCCCAACACCATGGTGACGATCGAGAAACCCCAACTGAAGTTTCGCGAGGCCGGTGGCTAGGCACTGGCCCGCAGTTCTTCACCACCGGTTTCCTCGTCGTGCAGCCGATGCACCAGTGACTCGATCTGGGCCACCAGCCGCTCCTGGGTGTCCAGCAAGCTCGACACCGCCTCGGCGTGGGCCTTCTCCTGGGATTCGATACGGCGCGCCAATTCGTCAAGCCTGGCTCCCAGGCCATCGCGATTGGCACCAACAACCGGCACGTTCGCCTCGCCCCCGTAAAGCGTCTCGAGGGCCGCTTCAACTACCGTGGCCGCCGCTCGCCTTGTCACCTCGTCACTCTCGACCACCATCGCGATGTCTCGCTGGAGACGATCCACCAGATCGGCCACCGACAACCCGGTCGCCTCGTTCGCAATCGGCTCGACGACAGCCTCGAACGTCCGCCAGGTGAACGCGAATGGACCCACCATGATCATGTCACCGTCGGCCAGGGACGTCATGTCTTTCGGCTCGCCATTCACCAGCAAGGGGGGGTCTGCCGCCACCGACTCGATCCAGGTGCGACCACCGTTGGCGTGGATCTGGCTGTGTACCGACGGCATGCCGGCCCCTCCCAGCCGCAGGTCACACTCCGGTGCCGAACCCAACACCAAACGGCCGTCAACAATCGGCCGAAATCGTTGGCCCGTTCGACCCCGGTGAATCTGCAATCCACTTCCGGATGTCCCGTTACTCTCGCTCGCGTGTGTCTTCAACTCACTGGCTCCCAATTCTTGAGCCGATGCCGCATCGTTCGATAAAACGGCACGGCTCGCCGCCCATTCACAACACCACCACATCTCTAGATTCGTCACCTCCAACCCCATCACATGAACTGATCACAAGACCAGGGGCTTTCAAAACGGACCAGCGGTAAAATGGGGTAGACAGTGAAAATACAGTGCTGTTTTCAGGCGACAATCCGAACCATGACCTCGCTTTCACCAACTAATCACAACTCGCTAGACTGTCGGAATCCAACGCAACGAATGATTGATCCTTCCAGTGGAGCACACTCCGGATGGCCGACTCCATGCCCGCGACCAGCGACATCGTGATAATTGGTGGTGGGGTCGCCGGTCTGAGCACGGCCATGCAATTGGCCTCGCGCGGTGCCTCGGTCACGCTTTTGGAACGTGAGCAACTGGGCAATGGCTCCACCGGCCGCGCAGCCGGCCTACTTGGACAACTCCGCGGGACTCCGGCTGCCACTCGTATGCTGATGGACGGAGTGCAGGTGGTTGCCCAACTGGAAGAACGAACGGGTGTCGAGATCTTCGTACAGACCGGTTCCTTGCGAGTGGCCGAAACCCCGGAGCGTGCCCGGGAGATTCGCGACCTGGTCGAGATGGGACGACAGATTGGTTTTGACATCGACCACCTGGCCATCGACGAGGTGGCCCAACGCTTGCCGTACATGCAGACCGACGACCTGCTGGACGCCTGCTACTGTCCGACCGATGGGCACCTGCAACCGGCCGAACTGGTATCAGCCTATCTGACGATTGGCCGCGAGCACGGGGTCGTCTATCGATCCAGTTGTCCCGTCCGTGATCTCGAATTCTCCGGTGGTCGCGTCTGTGGTGTTGTCACAGACCAGGGAACAATCTCCACCGGCGTGGTGATCAACGCCGCCGGGCCATGGTCCTACCTGGTCGCCGACCTGGTCGACGCCCCGTTGCAAACTGCGGCCCTGGGCCATGTCTATCTGACCACCCGCCCGGATGACCGCCACCCCGTCGATCGACTCAGCCCCGCCATCCGTGACCGACACCTGAGACTTTACTCCCGGCCGGAATCCGGCGGCCTGATCGTGGGCCGGTACGGGTCCGAGGTGGTCCAGCACGACATGGGGTCCCTACCCGATGACTTCGACATGTCCGCACTTTCGGTCCGTCCCGATGACCTGCACGTGGCACTGCTGATCGATGCCACAAAAAAACGGTTTCCATGGATCGACGAACGCACCCCGATGACCATCACCCGTGGAATCATGACCTTCACTCCCGACGGCAAGCCTTTGTGCGGGAAGCGGACCGACATCGACGGCCTGTTCCACTGCTCGGGATTCTGCGGACACGGGATCGTGCAAAGCCCGGTGATCGGCGTGATCATGGCCGACCTGGTCCTCGACGGACACACC
The DNA here is from genome assembly GCA_963933195.1 of uncultured Planctomycetaceae bacterium. Classification (GTDB taxonomy): domain Bacteria; phylum Planctomycetota; class Planctomycetia; order Planctomycetales; family Planctomycetaceae; genus UBA8437. The sequence continues at coordinate 7,551 of CAWVUS010000004.1, read as the reverse complement.
GACTACGACATCGAGGCCATCCACGCCGATCGGTTCTTCGAACACCCCGAGTTGCAAACCCGCCCCGACATCGAGGCGGCCTGCGGCCAGATGCAGTCCGCGTACTACGGACGGATCGAGGACGGTGGAGGCAATTCCTCGGGTGAGACCTCAGAGGGTGAGCCAACCACATGAGTTTCCTGGTGCTGGTTCCGACCAAGCGGGTTCCCGACACCGACGGGGTGATCCGAGTCGCCCCCGACGGGATGGGTGTCGACACCTCGCACCTCTCGTATCTCATCAACCCCTTCGATGCAATCGCCGTCGAGGAGGCCCTGCGGCTGCGGGAACGACGAGACGACGTCGAGGTGGTTGCCGTGGGGATCGGGGGCGAGGCGTACGAGGACGAACTGCGAACCGCGTTGGCCATGGGCGCCGATCGAGCCATCCGCGTCGACGCTCCCGAACCACTGGACCCGTGGAATGTCGCGGAGATCCTGGCCGAACTGTCACGCCGGCTCGAACCACGACTGGTGCTGATGGGCAAGCAGGCCGTCGACGACGATTCGGCCCAGGCCGGACAGTTTCTGGCCGCACGCCTGGGCTGGCCGCAGGCCACGTTTGCTTCGCAAATTGATGATTCCGATGACGGTGCCACCGTGGCCCGCGAAACCGATCACGGGATCGAAACCATCGCGGTCACCTGGCCGGCGGTGATCACCGTCGACCTCCGGCTCAATGAACCGCGATACGCCTCGTTGCCGGGAATCATGGCTGCCCGGGGCAAGTCGATCCAGGAGATCCCACTGGCGGAACTGGGAATCGAGATCGAGCGACGGGTCGAACTCGTTGAACTCGAACAGGTGTCCTCCGAGCGAGCCGGCCAACGGCTCGAGACTGTCGACGAACTCCTGGACCGCCTCAAAGAGAATACCGACCTCTTCTAGACACACCTTTCTGAATCAAAAGACATCCCTCGAGACCTCCACGATGCATGTGCTGGTATTGGCCGAACATGACGGAGAACGGTTGCGGGCCGGGACGACCGCGGCACTGGGATTTGCCCGCGAACTGGCCAATGGCCAGGACGACCGTGTCACCTGCCTGGTGCTCGGAGACTCCGTTGATGCAGTGGCCAACGATGCAGCCACCTTCGGTCCGGTCCTGCTCGGATCGCATCCCGACCTCGCCGCACCACTGGCCGACCGGTGGGCCGCGGTGACCGCCGGGGTTGTGCGTTCCCAATCAATCGACCTCCTCCTGGGTGCCTCGTCAACTTTTGCCCGCGACATTCTCGGCCGAGCCGGCGGCCTGCTGGGAGGAGCCATGGCGAGCGACGTGACGGGATTTCGTCGCGACGAGGATCGCCTGGTCTGGCAACGGCCGATGTACGCGGGTGCGGTGACCGCCAGTGTCGTCCTGCACGGAAACCCGTTGATCGTCACCGTGCGCCCCAACGCCGCCGAGGCCCCCTCACGGATCACTCCGCCCGCCTCGATCACCCCGATCGAAATAGACACTCAACACGTGACAACATCGACTCGCCACCTGGGTCTCGATGGACGCCCCAGCCACCGACCGGATGTCACCGAGGCCTCCGTGGTCGTATCCGGTGGGCGAGGCCTGAAGACGACCGAGGATTTCGAACGGCTGGTTGGTGGACTCGCCGACCAGTTCCAGGGAGCCACCGGCAGTTCCCGTGCACTGGTCGATGCCGGCCTGACCCCCAACGACCTCCAGGTCGGTCAAACCGGCAAAGTGGTGGCACCGGAACTCTATATTGCCGTGGGCATCTCCGGTGCGGTTCAGCACCTCGCCGGCATGAAGAACTCGCGGGTCATTGTCGCCATCAACTCCGATCCCCACGCACCCATATTCGAAGTGGCCGACTACGGAATCGTCGGCGACCTGTATGACATCGTGCCCGAGATGATCCAGCAACTCGATGCCAACTGAGACACTCACCCGAGAGATTTTTCGCAACATCGGCTCCGGGCCGAAGGCGATCTTTTACGGTTTGGCGGTTTTGGCCGGGCTGGTCGCCGTCACGACCGCGTGGCGACGGATCCGGCGATGGCGGTCTGGCCGAACCAGCGAAACCCGCTACCCTCTCGGGCAACGGGTGCGTGCCCTTCTCTCTCGAGTGCTGTCCCAGGCCACTCTCGGAAAGACCCGGCCCGCCGCTTCACGGGCACACCGCTGCCTGTTTGGTGGATTCGCCGTGCTGACCCTCGGCACGATCCTGATTGCCGTGGAACACGTCGCTGCCATGCTCGCCGGCCGTGCGGCCGATGACCCGGTATTTCACAAGGGCCTGTACTACGCGATCTACGAACCGGTCATGGAACTCGCCGGGTTGGCGGTGCTCGTCGGCACCGGCTGGTTTCTGCTCAGGCGCCGGCGAGCTGACTCGTCGGTGGGCCACCGAACGTCCGACTGGCTGGTACTGGCCGGATTGCTGTTTCTCGGCGGCAGTGGTTTCCTGGTCGAGGGACTGCGGATCATCGAGGCCAACAGCCCCGGACGCTGGGTGTCGTTCGTCGGAGCCGCCGTGGCCGGGGGACTGGAAGCGATGGGAGTCACCCGCACGTCCGCCGTACTCATGCACCAGTGCACCTGGTGGCTGCACGCCGTCGTCGCACTGGGACTGTTGGCCGCGGTGCCATCGACCCGGCTGTGGCATGCCCTGGCCGGAAGTGTGTTGTTGAGCAACCATCCGCCGCGGACCCTGGGAACATTGACCACGGTGACGATCGAGGAGGTCGAGGCGACCGGGACCTACGGGGTCAGCCAACTGGACCACCTGGCCGTCCGACAACTCGTCTCGCTCGAGGCCTGTGTCTCGTGTGGTCGTTGCCAGGACGAATGCCCCGCCCACGCTGCCGGCAAGCCGCTGTCCCCCCGGGATGTCGTACAGGATCTTGCGGGACAATTGCCCGGGATGGGGTCCGACGATGCGCCAACGCTTGCCGGTGGTGTCGTCACTGACGAGACCCTCTGGTCGTGCACCGCCTGCTCGGCCTGTGTCGAGGTCTGCCCGCTGGGTGTCGATCCGCTCGAGTTGATCATCGACATGCGGCGTCATTTGGTCGGATCCGGAGCGGTGCGAGGTCCATCGGCAACCACGCTCCAGAAACTGGGCCGATCAGGAAACCCCTGGGGCCTGCCTGCCGAGGAACGGATGGACTGGACCGAGGGGCTGCAGGTGCCGACGGTGGATGACCAGCCGGACTTCGATGTGCTCTACTGGGTCGGTTGTGCCGCCGCCTACGATCGCCGCTCACGCAGTACAGCCCGGGCCATGGTCCAACTGCTACAAGCCGCCGGAGTGCGATTCGCGGTGCTGGGAGAACGGGAACGATGCACCGGTGAATCGGCAAGACGGATGGGCGAGGAATTCGTATTCGCCGAACTGGCCACCCACAACGTCAAGGAACTGAGTCGACACGGTGTCACTCGCATCGTCACGCACTGCCCCCACTGTTTGAACAGCCTCAAGCACGATTACCCCGACGCCGGGGGACACTACGAGGTGGTGCACCACAGCGAATTCCTCGCCGAACTGGTCGCCGACGGCCGATTGCAGGTCGATGACTCATCGGGCGAGAGGATCACATATCACGATCCCTGTTACCTGGCCCGGGTCAACGGAATAGTCGACGCACCCCGCGACGTGCTGAAAGCCGTCGGAGCAGAACTGGACGAATTGCCCCGCCACGGTTGCCGCACGGCCTGCTGTGGCGGTGGAGGTGGACGCATGTGGCTGGACGACGGACCGGACGACCGGGTGGGACGCGATCGCCTGGAAGAGATCACGACGGCGGGAGCCGAGACCGTGGTTGTGTCGTGCCCGTTCTGCCGGACAATGTTCGGGGACGGCCTGGCGGCAGCAGACTCCCCGACCAACGTCGTGGATCTGGCCGAACTGCTGATCAATTCGCTCGAGGAAACCGGCTGAATGAGCAGCGAAACACCAACTCCACCACCTCCCCGCGGCCGGCTGACGGTCCTGCTGGCCAATGCCCCCGGATCGGTGTTTGCGTTGTTCGTGATCTTCGCATCGTTCTCGACATACTTCTGCATGTACGCCTTCCGCAAGCCGTTCTCGGCAGCCGGGTATGACGGCCTCGTGTTCCTGGGCACCACCATCGATCTCAAGACCGCACTGGTCATCAGCCAGATCATCGGCTACGTGCTCTCGAAGGTCATCGGAATCAAGATCTGTTCGGAGGTGACCCGTGGTCGTCGGGCATTGGCACTGGTCACCCTGATCAGCATCGCGCAACTGTCCCTGTTGCTGTTCGCACTGCTGCCCAACGATTTGAAGGTGCTCGCGATATTCTTCAACGGTCTGCCACTGGGCATGGTCTGGGGCATGGTCGTCTGGTACCTGGAGGGTCGACGCACCTCCGAGATGCTGTTGGCCGGGCTGAGTTGCTCGTTCATCATCGCCAGCGGCGTCGTCAAGGACGTCGGACGCTGGTTGATGACCTCGGTACAGGTCGACCAGTTCTGGATGCCGTTCGTCACCGGACTGTGCTTCCTGCCGCCGTTTTTACTGGCCGTCTGGCTATTGAACCAACTGCCCGATCCGTCGGCCGAAGACATCTCCGCCCGGGTCGAGAGGACCACGATGAATCGTGGGCAGCGCTGGCAGTTCATCCGCCAGTTCCTGCCCGCCATGCTGCTGCTGGTCATCACCTACTTCTTCCTGACCGCCTACCGAGACTACCGCGACAATTTCGGAGTCGAGATCTTCGAAGCACTGGGCTACGGAGCGGACCAGTCGCTGGTGTTCACCCGAAGCGAGATCTGGGTGGCCGTCGGCGTGCTGGGCACGCTGGCAGCTTTGAACGTGATCCGGGACAACCGCCGTGGGCTGATCGGGGCTTTCGGGATCATGGTCAGCGGCGTGGCCCTGCTGGGTGGCGCGACCCTGATGCTTGATGCCGGGCGAATCGATGGCATGACATGGATGATCCTCACCGGGCTCGGATCCTACCTGGCCTACGTTCCCTACGGGTCAGTACTCTTCGATCGCCTGATTGCCTCGACACGTGCCACCGGCACGGCCGTATTCGCCATCTACGTCGCCGATGCGATCGGTTACGGCGGAGCAATCACGGTTTTGCTCACCAAGGACCTCCTGGCCACCGACGTCTCCAGGCTCGACTTCTTCCGCGGGCTGACCTACTTCATGGCAGTGCTGGGCACGATACTGCTGGTGGGGGCCTGTGCCCTCTTGTTGTTTCGGCACGAACATCACCCTGGACAACCGCCCGTCGACACCTCTGCGTAGGATACCGAGTTCTCTCGCGACACCATGCACCGTCTTTCAAACACTCAGTACCAGGACATTCGGCAACTCGCCGCAGCCCGGACACCCGGGCACGGCCTGGTGAGCCGGTTCTATGGAGATCCGGTTGTCCACGAGGCTGATCTCGAAACAATCTGGTTTCACGGTTGGCTGTTCGTCGGACACGGGTGCCAGTTGAAGACTCCCGGCGACTACCTGACCCTCCAGGTCGGCACCGAGCCGGTCGTGGTCATACGAGGTGACGACGGCCAACTCGGAGCCTTCTCCAACATCTGCCGCCATCGCGGCACGATTCTCTGCAACGACACCGCCGGCCACGCCGGACGGCTGGTTTGTCCATACCACCAGTGGACCTACGATCGAGGTGGGCAGTTGGTGAGTTGTCGTGGAATGGATGATGACCTCGACACCTCAACACTGGGACTGCATCGGTTCGCGGTCGAGGAAACCGGGGGACTGGTTTTCGTTTCGCTGGCCGCCACTCCGCCTCCTTTCGACGTGGCCGCCCAACACATCGGGCCCGCCGCCACCCCGCAAGGACTCGAGAGGGCCCGTATCGCCGCCACGGTGGATTACCGGGTCCGGGCCAACTGGAAGATTATCTGGGAGAACAACCGCGAGTGTTTTCACTGCAACGCCAATCATCCCCAGTACATCCTGGCCAACTTTGATCACTACAACACCGACGACACCTCACCTCAGGTCCAGGCAGCGATCGATGCGGCCACACAACGCAGCCAACACAAATGGGCCGCCAGTGGACTGGGGGTCACTCACACCCGCACCGGAATGGCCACGTTCCCGGCTCCCGGACCGGACGGCTGGATCGCCGTCAATCGCACGCCACTTGTCGACGGGTACCTCAGCGAGACGATGAACGGACAACAGGTTGCCCCACTGATGGGCGATTATGTTGATCCCGACGTGGGCACCCTGAGAATGCGGACCATGCCCAACTTCTGGAATCACTCCAGTTGCGACCATTCGGTCAGCACCCGCCTTCTGCCCGACGGACCGCACCACACCCGGATCCAGGTCACCTGGCTGGTCGACGAGTCCGCCGAAGTGAACCGCGACTACCAGTTGGAAGACATCATGCCGTTCTGGCAGTTGACGTCGGAACAGGATTGGGCGATCTGCGAGAGCGTACAACGGGGAGTCACTTCGCGACACTACTCACCCGGCCCGCTGTCTGAGGCCAAGGAATACAACGTCGACGCCCTGCTCAACTGGTACCTGGATCAACTCAACACCGCGGGAATGAGTCCATCATGACCCACACGGAGACAGCCAGCATCGTGATTGTTGGTGGTGGCGCCGTCGGCTGCGGTGTGGCCCACAGCCTGGCCGCCGCCGGGTACGACGACATCCTGCTGATCGAAAAGGAACCCACCCTCGCAGCGGCCACAACCTCACAGGCAGCCGGTCTGGTGGGACAGGTCCGCAATTCGCTCGATCGCACCCGGCTGGCAATGTGGTCGGTCGAGACCTTTTCCGACCTCGAATCCGGCGACACGGCCCGCCCCGGCTGGCGACAGGTTGGTTCGCTCCGACTGGCCCTGTGCGACGAACGCGTCGAGGAATTCCGGCGGATGCAGGCCGTGGCTGACGAGGCGGGACTGGAAACACGATTCCTGGACAATGACGAGGCGACCACGCTCTGGCCGGCCATGCGATTCGACGAGGTTCGTGCCGTGCTGTGGTGCCCGACCGACGGTTACCTGCAACCCAGCGACCTGGCGATGGCTTACGTCGCCCGGGCGCGGCAGGCGGGTGTCCGGTTCCAGACCGGGACCGCGGTACAAAAAGTCCTGGTCGACGGCGATCGGGTCGTCGGTGTGGAGACCTCAAAGCAGCGCGTCTCGACACCGATGGTCATCAATGCCGCTGGAGCCCACGCCTGGCACCTGGCCCACTCGGTCGGCGTCGAATTGCCGATTGTGCCGGTGCGTCACGAGTTCTTCGTGACCGTTGCCGCCGATGGCCTGGTTCCCGAGTTGCCGGTGATCCGCATCCCCGACGCCACGCTCTACCTCCGTGCCGAAACTGACTCGCTGCTGTGCGGCGGCTGGGAACCAGCCAGCCTGTCACTGGCCCCCAACGAGTACCCGATCGACGGCCAACCGCCACCGGTTCGCGAGGACTGGGACGTCCTGGCCGGTTTCGCCGAACAATTGGCTCCTCAGTTTCCACAGGTCTCTCAACTGGGAATCCGCAGCGTGTTCCGCGGCTGGCCCACCTTCACGCCCGATGGC
>CAWVUS010000003.1:0-52293 GCA_963933195.1 uncultured Planctomycetaceae bacterium | reverse complement strand
GCCGCATCCCGAAGGATCCAGCGACTGAAATCGCTGAACGAGGGCCACCAACCAAGTTGTCAAAGAACTGCCCGAAGGCATCGGCGTGGTCGTCAAGACGAACACGCCAGTCACGATGCTAACAAGCACCGCAAAGGGCCATCGTAGCAAGACGACGCGAAGTGTCAACCGTCGGCGGTCGAGTTTTTTTCGACGATGTCACCTTGGTGTCCGGTTGGCTATCATGACGGCCTTGCCAGTGATCACATTTCCCTACCGTATCGAGTTATCAGAACGATGACCGCTCTTGCCGCTCCCGGGACCCCCCAGGCCGATCTTGACACTCCCAGACTCTGCATCGACCTGGATGTGATGGAGTCCAACATCCAGCAGATGGCCTCGTTCATGGCCGAGCGTGGCAAGCAGTGGCGGCCACACGAGAAGTGCCACAAGACTCCCGAGATCGCCCGCCGGCAACGAGAAGCGGGGGCGATCGGTGTGACCTGTGCGAAGGTGTCCGAGGCCGAGGTCATGGCCGCCGGGGGCACCACCGACATCCTGATCGCCAACATGATCGTGGGCGCTCCCAAGGTCCGCCGCGTGGCCCAACTGTGTCAGACGGCTGACCCGATTGTCGCGGTGGACCACTTCGCCCAGGCCCAGCCACTGGCGGCGGCCTGCCACGAGGCGGGTGTCACCTGCCGCGTGATCCTGGAAATCAACGTGGGCCTCGATCGGGTCGGGGTATTGCCCGGCCGCGATGCCATCGAATTGGCCCGTGCCACAGCCGAACTCGACGGACTCGAACTGGTCGGCATCATGGGGTACGAGGGCCACCTGTTGCGTGTCGAGGACCCCGACGAGAAACGGACACAGATCGAGGCCTCGATGAAACTGCTCGAGGAAACCCGGGACGCGATGCGGGGCGAGGGATTGTGCTGCGACATTGTCAGTGCCGGCGGGACCGGCAGCTACCAGTACACCAGTGACTGTCCGGCCGTCACCGAATTGCAGGCCGGCGGCGGGATCTTTGCCGATCCCATGTACCAGTTGCAGATGGGAGTCACCGGCCTGGAGTACGGGCTGACGGTGTTGGCGACGGTGGTCAGTCGTCCCGAGAAGCATCGGGCTGTTCTCGACAGCGGCCGCAAGACGCTGAGCCCCGATGCCCACCTCCCCCTGGTCAAGAATCATCCCGAGACGGAGGTTGTCCGCATGAGTGCCGAGCACTGCGAGTTGCAGTTGGCCGGTGATGCTGTCGACCTGACGATCGGTGACAAGATCGAGTTGATCGTCGGATACGCCGACTTCACCACAGTGCTTCATGATCACTTCTTCGCCTGCCGGGGTGGTGTGCTCGAGGAGGTGTGGGAGATTGCCGGACGAGGGAAATTGCAGTAATCGCCACTGGGAAAGTCGGGTGGAGAGCACGATGAGCGAGGGCTTGGTCGAACGGCTGTCGAGCGACGATTCGGAAGTTCGGAACGAGGCGATTGTCGAGGCGTCAGAGTCTCGTGACGAGGATGTGGTCGTGGCGTTGGCGGGCCTGATCGTCAGCCCCGACGTGGGGACTCCGGCGAGAACCGCCGCGGCTCAGACGTTGGCAAGAATGCCCGATGCGGTGGGCGTGGGCCGTCTGAAAGAGTTGTTGGAGCACGAGAATCCCGAGTTCCGGGTTCTGGCAGCCTCGGGGCTTGAGTTTCACCCTGACCCAGCCACGGTCGAAGTGTTGCTGGCGGCGCTGGTGGACCCGGTCAACAAGGTCCGTAACGTGGCCGAGAGAAGCCTGCTGGCCATGACTTGTGTGTTCACCGAAGAGTCTCATCAACAGATCGCCGAGTTGCTCGATCATCCGGTTCCGTTGACGCGGTCGCCCGCAGCGCGGCTGGTCGGGGCGGCGGCGATCACCGGGCTGGCTCAACGGCTGGCGACGATGGCGGTCGAGGACCAGGAGTGGCTGCCGAGAGTCTGGTCCTCTCGTGCACTGGGAGAACTGGGAGAGCACGAGAACCTGGAAGTGCTCGAGCGGGTGGTGACCAGTGATCCGGAGAACCGTGTCCGGGCCGCGGCGGTGGAGGCGATCGGAGAATTGCGGGCTGATCGATCCGAGGAGGTTCTGCGGGGAGTGATTGAGGCTGATCCGGAAGAGCGGATCAAACGGGCCGCCGAGGAAGCCCTGGAGGATCTCCAGCGAGGTGGTTTTGAAGGCGATTGAACCGCACTGATTCACTCCAGGCCGACACGGTCCAAGAGTGCCCGCATCCGCCGTGCCACCTCGGCAAGTTTCCTGCCAACGCGTGTTGTCGAACCGGTCTCAACACGTCCCGTGGCCAATCGCTCGATCCACACCGCCCCGGCCATCAGCACGCCGCTTTGGTCCAGTACCGTCACCAGTCCCGTTTCCTCCAGTGACAAGCCGGCTTCCCGCTCGTACGTGGACAGTCCCAGTTCCCAGCCGGCCATGTCGTCCTCGACCAGGCTGCCCAGCAGCCGTGCCAGGTCGATGGCCACGTTGTCGATGCGGCAACTGCCGGGATCGATCAGGCCCGTCACATGATCTCCGGTCCACAGCAGGTGGTCGTGCCACACGTCCCGCAGGCACGGCTGACAACGGAACGTGGTTGTCTCGACCATCGCCAACTGGTCGCCGATCCAGCCAGTCCCACGACGGAACAGGTTGTCGATGTCCTCAATCGCACGCGACCACTCCCTCCGGGGGCCAGTCAACTGGAGGGCCCGGGCGACCAACTCGTTCCACCGGTGGCCCCAACCGTCGAGTTGTTGCAGGCGTTCGGTCACTGCCGGGGATCTCTGTGAATCGCTGGAACCGAACCACTCACGGGTCTCGTCCCCGGGTGCGAATTCTCTCGCGGAGCGATGAAATCTCGCGAGGGTCTTGATCGCCTCGGACAACCGTTCCGGTGAGGGGTTGTCGCGGAAATCGGCCACACCCGGCATCCACGGCTCCAGTTGCCACAGTTGATCGTGCCACTGGGCCAGCCTCTCGCCACTCAAGGTGGGGATGGGGATGGCAACCGGAACAGATTCCCCGACATGGTCCAGCAGTTGATGCAGTCCCTCGATCCGACGCCTGGGCAATCCGGGATGTGGCCAGCCTCGTAGGGCCAGTGGCCCACGAGCGGTTTCAATCCGCAACACATTCGCCCCGCTGAAACCCGGTTGAGACGGTCGCTGGGCCGGGCCGTTGGGATGGCAGGATGAGTCCCAGAGTTGCAGCAATTCGGACAAGTCGATCTCGCCGTGAGTCATCAGTTGGTCAGCTTTCAGCGAATTGACGGAGGACAGACGGCCTGTTCGGGCCGCCTGTTGACACTGCTCTTCGGGCACCGGTACAACAGGATGTAGGCAGGATAACTGTCCGGTTGTGTCGATGGGAACGATTGCGACGTTTCCGAGTGCATCCGGCCGTATCCCATGTCGACAAGACGCCGCTCCCGAGGATGAACCGATATGAAATCGACGAGTGTGATGAGTGCAGTTGGACAAACTCGACGAATGGTGCGACTGGGAGCCTCGCTGGTCCTGGTCCTGTCATTGTCGACGGCCACGGCCGATGCCGGCGTGGTCCCCTGGCTGATCGATTCTCTTTTCGGACCCGTGTCCAGCCCCTACCAGGCGGCCTGTGGTAATGGTTACGGATACTACAGGGCGGGTTACGGGTGTCCACCAGCCGGTGGTTACAGCTATTCCATCCCGCAGCGTGTGTCCGCTCAGCCGGTCAACTCCGCGCCCTGCTACGGTTCCCCGTTCTATGGGAATTCCTATGGCAGTCCTTGCGGTGCACCGTGTCTGCCACGGTTGCCGAACCTGCTGCCGGGTCTGTTTGGTGGCCTGTTTGGTTGTGGTCCGTGTTCGTCGCCCTACGGTTCCTCCTACGGGTCGCCCTGGGGATGTTCGCCATGTGGTTACGGGGGTTGTCCGGTGAGGTTGCCGGCGGGAACCGCGTCGTCGGGAGCCAGTACCTCCGGTTGGAAAAAATCTTCCTCGTCGCCCAGCACGTTTGTCGAGGGGCCGCAGGCGTCTAGTGATGTCCGCGTTGACACCCGGACCAATCGTCCGGCGATTGATCCGGATGCGGATCCGGGAGAGGTGATTCCGAAGTTCCAGAAGCCCACGACGAAGACACCCGCTGCCAGGACGCCGGTTGAGGAGAAGAAGCCGGTTGACGCAGGCACGCCGGCCGGCACCAAGACACCAGAAGCCAAGCCGGTCCCCAAGCCGGTCTCCAAGCCAACCCCCAAAAAAGTGCCGACGGCCCTGGATGATGCGGCCATCGGCACAGTGGCTCATCATGTTGTTCCCTCTCGAACTCGGCTCGCACGGCGTTCGGTCTCCGGGTACGCCCCGCGATTGCGTTCGGTCGTCGTGGCTCGCAACGTGTTTGACGTACAGCCTTCGCTGCGTCCGGAACTTCCCGGCAGCACGATCGCCGGACGCTAGATGGTGACGGGACTGGCATGAGCAACGCGGACGTCGCGAGAGTGCTGGTTGACCTGGCCGACCTCCTGGAGATCCAGGGGGCCAACCCGTTCCGGGTCCGCGCCCACCGCAACGGAGCGAGGACAGTCGAGACGCTCACCGAGCCCATCTCGTTGTTGGTCGAGGATCCCGAGCGGTCGCCCGAGGAATTGTCGGGGATCGGCAAGGACCTGGCCGAGAAGATCACCTCGATCGTCGAGACCGGCCAGTTGGATCAACTCGATGAACTCCGTGAACAGGTTCCCGCCGGCGTGGTGGCGATGCTGCGGATCCCGGGCCTGGGACCCAAGAAGGTGGGCGTGCTATTCCAGGACCTGGGCCTGGAATCGTTGGACGCCCTGGAGGCGGCGGCTTCCGAGGGCGTGATCGCCGAACTGAAGGGGTTCGGCACGAAGACGGAACAATCGATTCTCGAGGGGATTCCGATTGCCCGCCAGGGCAGCACGCGGACCTGGCTGGCCACAGCGCGGGTCGCCGTGGACCGGATCGTCGAGGATCTCTCGGAACTCGAATCGGTCACCCAGGTCAGCCTGGCCGGCAGCAGCCGGCGGTTGAAGGAAACCGTGGGCGACCTGGACGTGCTGGCGACTGTTGCCAAGGGAGTGGCTTCCGGCGAGGTGATGGAGGCATTGGCCGGTCACGAATTGGTCGACGAGGTGTTGGCCCAGGGCGAGACAAAACAGCGAGTGAGGCTATTGGAACGCGAGGCGGGCGGGTTGGAGATGGATCTGCGGGTGGTGCCCGAGGAGTCCTACGGTGCGGCGATGCAGTACTTCACCGGTTCCAAGGAACACAACATCGTTGTCCGCCGTCGCGCCCAGGAGCGGGGATTGAAGGTCAACGAGTACGGTGTCTTTGACGAGACGGACAAGGCGGTGGCCGGGCGGACCGAGGAGGATGTCTACGAGGCGGTCGGGCTGCCGTGGATTCCACCCGAGTTGCGCGAGGATCGGAGCGAGTTCGAGCTGGCCGAGTCGGGGAAACTGCCCGAGTTGGTCACGCTGGCCGACATCCGTGGCGACCTGCACATGCACACCACCGCGACGGACGGGACGGCGACGATCGAGGAAATGATCGCGGCGGCCAAGGCCCGGAAGCGGAAGTACATTGCGATCACCGATCACTCGAAGCGAGTCACGATGGCTGGCGGCCTGGACGCCAAGCGGTTGAGGGACCACTGGAAACAGATCGACAAGATCCGCAGCAGCGTATCGGGGATCGAGGTGCTGTGTGGGATCGAGTGCGACATCCTGGAGGATGCGACACTCGACCTGCCCGACGATGTGCTGGCCGAGGCCGACTGGGTGATTGCCGTGTTGCACTACGGATTGAAACAGCCTCGCGAGCAGATTGATGCCCGGCTGTTGACCGCCGTGCAGAATCCTCATGTCGACGTCATCGGTCATCCCTGTGGTCGATTGATTGGCAAGCGGCCGGGAGCGGAACTCACTTATCCCGATCTGTTCAAGGCGGCGGCCGATCACGGGGTGATGATGGAGATCAACGCGCACCCCAGCCGACTGGATCTTGACGATCTGCACGCCGCGGCGGCCCGCGACCATGGCATACCCATCGTGATCAGCACCGATGCGCACAGCACCGGCGGGATGGACGTGATGCAATGGGGCGTGTGCCAGGCCCGGCGGGCGGGACTGGAAAAGAAGGATGTGGCCAACGCTCGGCCGTGGTCGCGTTTCAAGAAGCTGTTGCGCAACGGTTGACCCGGTGGCCAACGTTGCAAACCCCCGATCGATGCTCAAGAATCAACTTCTCAAGCCAACCCATTTTCCCAATCCAGGGGATTCTTCCATGACCTCTCGCTTCCCGATCGTGCTGCTGGCTGTACTCGCCCTGGCCGTTTCCTCACTGGTGTCTGCTGAAGAGACCGAGAAGAAGGAGGCGAAGAAGGCTGTCGCCAAGCCGGTCAAGTTGAGGGACATCACCCTGACGGTGCCGCCGACGTGGCAGCAGGAGAAGCCTCGTAGCCGGCTGCGAGCCGGCCAGTTCAAGTTGCCGGCGGTCAAGGGTGACAAGGACGCTGCAGAGTTGGCGATCTTTTACTTTGGTGGAACCGGTGGCGGGGCCGACGCCAACATCCGCCGTTGGATTGGCCAATTCCAGTCCGAGGGCCGCAAGATGAAGGTCTTACGGGGCGAGTCGTCCCAGGGGCCCTACCTGCTGTTGGATCTCACCGGAACGTACAACCAGCCGGTGGGACCCCCGATCCAGCGTCGCACCAAGCCCATGAAGGGGGCCCGCATGCTGGCGGTGATCCTGGCCGTCAAGGGCAAGGGCAACTACTTCCTGAAGTTGACCGGTCCGATGAAGACCGTCACCGCAGCCGCCACGTCACTGCGCCAGTCTTTCGGAGCCGATCCCAAGAAGGAGAAGCCGTACGGGGCCGACGCGAAGAAGGACAAGAAGGACGGCAAGAAGAAACAGGAGAAGAAGTAGGCGGCCGCTGCAACAGCGCGGCTGGCGGCCGGGTCGGAGAGGTGGCAGAGTGGCCGAATGCACCGGTCTTGAAAACCGGCGTTGTGTAACAGCAACCGGGGGTTCGAATCCCCCCCTCTCCGCTCTTTTTCCGGCGACTGCAAGCGACCACAGGCCGGGTGCCCGGGGCTTCAGTCGAGCCACCGGTGGTCGATCCATCACGCCGCCTGGCTTTCATCCGCCGGTGGTGTGGCGCCCCTTCTCCGCGTTGACCGATCGCCGAGAATCGCGATACCGATCATCAGCCACGGCCAGGCGACACCCATGACCGCGATGCCCAGGTAGATGGCCACCAGCAGCGGTTCCGGGAGGTAGGCCACCACGCCCAGTGAGATCAGCGTGAATGCGCCGATGACCACGAACACCCGGGCCGTGCGTCGGTTTTCCTCTTCAGGAAGCGCCTGGGATGTCGAGCCGACAGTCTCACCGCGGGTGCCCCAGAACAGGTCCACCGCCTGTGGTGCACGGGCGTAACCGATGTCGGAGAAATGCGCCAGAAACTTTTCAGACCATTCGTACCGTGGGATGACATGACTGATCACCGGGCCGAAGATGATCACGTTGTGGAAGTCGACGCCGTGCTCGAACATCAACGCTTTGCCACCCGGTTTGAGCACACGGCGTGCTTCGGAAAAAATCTTTTCCAGTGGGCCATCGTCGGGGATCTCGTGGGTCCCAAAACCCAGCACGACCACATCACACGATTCGTCCGGCAGTGGTAGCGTGTAGTCGTCGGTTTGAGCCGGGTGGATGCGCGGATGGTGTGTGGGGGCACACTCGAGGTCGCGGACGTCGCGGATGGCGATCTCGTCAGGATCGCCGGGCACTCCCCAGCAGTCCACGCTGTGGATCACCGCGTTGGGGAGCAGGTCGGCCAGGATGTACGTGTGGCGATAGGTGCCGATATGCAGGTCCGCAACAACCTCTGCATCGGTGGTGGCGGATTCCTGCAGCAGTTGGTCGACGTAGCGTCTGCCCGGGTGGCCATACATGCGGTACATGCCAATGACGAGCGAATAGCCGAGGTAGAAGAGCGAAACGGTTCCGGCGCCCAGGGCGGCGATCTTCATGAACTTGACGTCGAAGTACAGCGCGACAAACACCATGGGGATTCCCAGGGTGGCCATCAGGGCGCAGTAGATCTTGAAGTAGTCACGGCGGCTGACGTAAAGGGCCCGTCCGTAATACCACCAGGGACTCGGCTGCCTGTCGGGCCGAGTCGCCGGGTACATGTGTGTCCGTGTCGATGTGGAATTCATATGCCGTACCAACGAGCCAACTGGATCCCGGGAACCAACAGCCGTGATTCTATCAAGGGCGATCGTACGAAGTGTGCGGAAACATGCCGCGTGGCCCTGACGGGGCCCCCCTCTCCGAGTACAGCATTGGGTGTGGGGTTCCTCGGACCCGGATTTTCCGGTTCAGGGACGGTCGTCGGCACCCCTGGGCAGGACGCGTCGGCTGATCTGTCCGTCCTGGCCGGCGACCAGGATGCTGCCATCGGACGGGTGGACGGCCAGCGAGTAGGCCCAGCCTTTCAGGGCTGCAATCGTCCCGGTCACTTTCACCGTCAATGGATCGACCACCCGCACATGACCGTCTGTGCAGGCGACCACCACGCGAGATCCGTCTGGAAGCCACGCGGCATCCAGTGGACGGGATTCCAGACGGGCAAACCGGACCATGCGGCCGATCGTTGGCTGCCAGAGTCGGACGGTGCGGTCGTCACTGACAGAGGCCACCATCGGCAACCCCTCGACTGCCGGTCGCAGCGCCAGGTTGTGGACTCGTCGCGTATGGATACTCAGACTACGGATCAATTCTCCCGAGCCGGGTTTCCAGACCCGCAGGCTGCGGTCGATGCCCGCGCTGACCAGGATGTTCTTTTTTTTCAGGAAGCAGAGTGACGTGACACCCCGGGAATGGCCCTGCAGGCGTCGAACGGGTGCCCCGGTCCTGGTGTTCCACACGGTCACGTTGTGGTCCAGGCTGGCTGCAGCCAGGGACGATTCGCTGATCCAGGCCAGTCCCATCACCGAATTGCCGTGTCCATCCAGGACGGCGAGCGATTTGCCTGCCGGCCAGGAGAAGATCTCGACCGATCCATCCTGTGTGGGAACTCCTCCCCCGACGGCCAATCGATCGCCCGATGGGGAGAAAGCGATGTCGTGGAGATTGACGGCTGTCGCCTGGATCGTTCTCCGCCGTTTCAACCCGGGCCAACTGTACACCTGCAATCCGGCTTGCGAGCAGGCGATTGCCGATTTGCCGTCGGGTGCAAATGCGACAGACGTGATGGGCGGCTCGGCAGCGCCCACCCAACTCACCAGCAATCCCAGGCAGAGACCCAGCACCGTGCCGGGACCGGGTTTCGAGTTCACGATCATGATGTGTCGCGGCACGTGTTTGTCAGTTTCGAAACAGCGAGGCTATCCGATCAATTCGTCAACAACCCGGGCGCCGTCGCGGGCGATGCGGACGGGACGGCCGTCGGCGGTGTGCAGTTCACGATTCGGGTCGATCCCCAGCAGGGTGTAGATTGTCGCGGCGAGGTCGGCCGGCGTGACGGGATTGTCTTTGGGAGATTCTCCCAGCACATCGCTGCTACCGACGACCTGGCCTCCTTTTGTGCCGCCACCAGCCAGCGCGACGCTGAACACGTTGGGCCAGTGATCGCGTCCTCCGGCCGGGTTGATTTTCGGCGTACGACCGAACTCGCCCATCACGACCACCAGTGTCTGGTCGAGCAGACGCCGATCGGCCAGGTCGCCGATCAGTGCCGTGAGTGCTCGGTCGAGGCCCAACAGGGGGGCATTTTTGTCACCGGGATATCGTTCTTTCAGCTTGATGATGTCCTGGTGCGAGTCCCAGCCGGTGTTGTTCACGGTCACGAAAGGAACACCACGTTCAACGAGTCGTCTTGCCATCAGGCAACTCTGGCCGATATCGCTTCCAAAACCGTATCGCTGTCGGACTGCGTCTGGCTCCTCGGACAGTGAGAAGGCCCGCTTGGCCCTGGGTGATGCAATCAGGTTGTAGGCCCGCTCGAGGTCTGGATCGCTGACAGCGGGGGTGGCGGCATCCTGGGCGCGACTGAAATCGTCAAATGCTCGCACGATCTGCCGGCGACGGTTCAGACGCGTCAGGTCGAGGCCCCGGTAAAAGTCCAGGTCGCGGACCACAAGATTCGACCTGTTGGCACCACGTCCCCTGGACGTGCCTCCGACGGAAAATGGCTGCGTGGCGGCAGGCAGGTAGCCGTTGCCGGAGACCTTGCCGGTGAACCTGGGGACGGCGATGTTGGGCGGCAGCACGCCGGTCGACGAGTTGAGGTGGGCGACCGTGGCGCCCATGGTGGGATAGGCCAGGGCCGGTGACGGTTTGTAACCGGTCATCAGGTAGTGTGTGCCAAAATTGTGTTCGCCCAGTGGCGAGGTCATCGAGCGAATGATCGACAACTTGTCGAACATGGTGGCGGTCCGCTCGAAACACTCGCTGATCCGGACTCCGGACACGCTGGTGGCGATGGTCTGCAGTGGTCCCCGCACCTCCTCGGGAGCATTCGGCTTGGGGTCGAAGCTCTCGATATGGCTGGGACCACCGTCGAGCCAGATCAGGATGCAGGACTTGGCCCTTTGGGGCGTGGATGGTTCGTCCGCAAACGCGTGTTGCAGCCGAAAAAAATCCCCGAGCCCCAATCCGAGGGCCGTGAGTCCGCCAACTCGCAGCAGGTCACGACGGGTGACACCGTCGCATCGTTGGAGGCTGTTCATGAGATGGTTTCCCCGTCTGGCAGCGGCCGTCTCAGGCAGACGCTGATCAAGGTGTCGGTTTCAATGGTTGGTGACGAATTCCCGGCAGGTCAACAGGCCCCACACGAAGTCCTCGAGGAATTCTCGTTTCCCTGCGACCGAGGTGATGGCTTTCAGTTGGCTGGCCCAGTGTTGAGCCTCCTTGTCGCTGGGATGGCGATTGAGTGCCACCAGGTAGAACTCGCTGACGATCTCGGTGTGTGGCTTGCCGGCTGCCAGCAACTTGCTCAAGCGGCTGCCGGGAACTCCGATGCGGGCATTGATCAACGGCCCGTTGAGGAGATGCAGTTTCTGGGGCAGGCCGCCGGTGGCCGGTGCCGCACTCTCGCACGATTCGTCACGACCACAGCGGCCGAGAATGTCCAACGACCGGGAACTCGTTTTTGGGTCGATCAGTGTCACGGCGCGTGTGCCGAGAGGTTGTTCGCCGTACTTGTCGGGCACGCCCAGGACATCCGAGATGGCGTCAGCGAGCACCTCGGGCTCCAGGGTTTGCCGGATGGTGTGTGAGTAGAACCGGTCGTCTGTCCGGTTTCCTGGGACCGCATTGGCACTGCGGGCGTAGGCGGCACTGCCGGCGATCCGTTTCAGCGTGTGTCGTAGCCTGTAACCATTCTTGACGAAGTCGTCGGCCAGCTTGTTCAGCAGCACGGGATGCGTGGCCGGATTCGTGGCCCGGAAGTCGTCGGTGGGTTCAACAAGTCCGCGACCCATCATTCTCTGCCACAACCGGTTCACGATCGCCTTGGCGAAATAGGGGTTGTCGGGTCGGGTCAGCCATGTTGCCAGTTCGGTCCGTCCATCGACCGTCTTGGCGGAGAGAAACTGTTCGCCGGGGATACGGGGGACCGCGTTTTCGAGAGTCCTGGGGTGGATCACCCGGCCGCCTGGCTTGAACTCGATCACCCTCCCGGTTTCGATCCTGGCAAAGATTGCCGAGAGTCCGTGGTAGTCGTCCTGCGTCCAGCGATCGAGCGGGTGGTTGTGACAATTTGCACACCGCAACCGGCTGCCCATGAACAACTCGCTCATGAACTCGGCCTGTTTTCGCGGATCCCCGACCGTGCGATAGAAATTGGCCGGTCCGTGCTTGTGCGTGTCACCGGAGGCGAGAATCACGCTGCGGGCCAGTTGGTCGTAGCCGATTCCACGGCGGACCTGGTCGGCGAGCCACCGATGGTAGGTTGCTGCTCCTTCAGCGTCGTCTGCCTGGGGTCGGACCCGCAACAGCGTCGCCAACTGCAGGGTCCAGTACTCGGTGAACGCATCGGATGCCAGTAGCCGATCTCCCAGGACACTTCGTTTCTTCGGATTGGAGTCGGCCAGGAAAGATCGGGTCGTGTCGGTGGTTGGCAGACGTCCTGTCAGGTCGAGGGTCAGTCGGCGGAGGTAGGAGGCGTCATCGGTGGCCGGAGAGACCGGCAACCCGAGAGTGGTCAGTGAATCGAGAATCTCATCGTCGATGAAACCGTGGCTGGGTTCTTGGGCCAAATCGACCCGCGAGTCGGTCAGGGGGACGATGAATTCAATCGGC
The DNA here is from genome assembly GCA_963933195.1 of uncultured Planctomycetaceae bacterium. Classification (GTDB taxonomy): domain Bacteria; phylum Planctomycetota; class Planctomycetia; order Planctomycetales; family Planctomycetaceae; genus UBA8437. The sequence continues at coordinate 39,975 of CAWVUS010000003.1, read as the reverse complement.
ACGACCTGGGTCAGGTAACGGGCGACGACGATGTGTCGTCCACGTCGCAGCACCCGGGCCCTGGACGTCGCGACGTCGATCGTGATGGCCGAAGAGTCTTCCGGCTGGAAGACGGTCCACCGCGTCACATTCCTGCTGCTCCCGTCGGAGAAATGGGCGGTGGCTTGTAGCGAGACAGGGTGATTGAGTGACTTGCCGAGATGTTTCTTGGGAGAGATCTCCACGCGTTCCAGGGTTCGTTGCGTGGTCAGCGTGGCTCCCTGGCGGATCCATTCCAGCAGGAGCCTGGTACTGTCGTGGTCGAGGTCGAAACGTTCGCCGCCACCGTGCGTGATCGACTCGGTCGGCTTGAGAATGATCAGGCTCTGCTCGGGACGAGCGAGGTTGATGCGGCTTCCCTCGACCTGCCGGACCACGGCGTCGAAATCGGCCCGGGGATTGCCACCGAAGAGCGAGAGCTTGAAGCCACCGCGACCGATGGCCGCTCCGTGACAGGCTCCGGAATTGCAGCCGAATCGGGTGAAGACCGGGATCAGGTCGTTCTCGAAATCGATCGTCCGGTTTGCGGCCTTCCTCGCCACGGGAACAGTCTCCCGGGCGAATCCGGTTGAACCGAGACCAGCCAGCGCAGCCAGCACGATCAATGAGAAGTGGTTGGACTTCATCACTTGTGTCCCGGGGTCGAAAAGCGGCGTGGTTGGCCGGCGTCTACTTGCGTCGCAGTGCCTTGCGTGCCGCTCGGCCCTCTTCCTCGCTGAGTTTGCCATCGCCGTTCTTGTCGAACCGCTTGATGATCTCCTGGCGAGACGGGCGTTTCTTTGGTGACTGACCCTTGCGTGTCGGAGCCGCATCGGCCTGGGGCTCGTTCAGCCATTTCGCGACCGTCTCTCGTTTTTGACCGATGACGCTGGCGATGGCTCCCAGCACGTGGGGATCGGGGTACAGCATGGATTGCGGGAACACGAAGTTGTGTGTGACCTTTCCGTCCTTGGCCACCACGACTGTCATCGAGATGGTCCGGTTCAGGCCCAGTGCTCCCGGACCGTCTCGACCATCCTTGGACGCCCCCATCTGAATTCCCGAGAGCCGACCACCGAATCGCTTGCCGAACTGTGACAGTCGGGCGGGATCGTCGCCGAGCAGGACCGCCGAGATTTGGATCTCCTTGTCCGACTTCTCGACGATCTGAGAGAGAAATTTGGCGGTACCGAACAGGCCACGGATCCCGACGCCATTCTCGTCCATGAAGATCAGCACCTGTGTTTTTCCGCCGGCCAGGCTGATGGGATCGAATACCTTGTCGACCTGCTTGCCATTCAGCCCGGTGACTTTGAAGGGTGGGATCTTTTCTCCCGGTTGTGGCCCGGAAAACAACTGCTTGCCACCGGCGGTTTTGAATTGTGCCGGGTCCTTGACCTCGACCTTGCGACCGTTCCTGTACCGCTTCTGCGTCCCACGATCGCCTCGACCAGGTGTTCGGTCGGCACTTCTTTCGGGGAAGGCGGTGAGATAGAGCTGCCCGGCTTCTTCGCGAGTCAGCTTGCCCTTTTCGACCAACTCGCCAAGTCGTTTGCGGAAGGCGATCCGCCGGTCTGCATCGGACGAACGAGTGTCAGGCCGTGCCCGCTCTGAGGTCTCACGGCTTCGCTTTGTGCTCCGCTTCTGTTGTGAACGAGCCTCGCCACGTTTCTCACCTTGCTTCTTGCGTTCAGAATCCTGTGAGAACGCGATGGAACACAACAGGCCTGACAGCACGAAGACGAACGCAAAACGGGACATTTTTTGGACCTTGATTTCTCGTGGATTCGGACAGACCACACGGGGCAATTGTTTGTGGTGAGTTGAGGTTTCCGATGGACTCTTGGCTGAAGGCTACTTGTTGTCGCCACGGCGTTTGCTGTCGCTTTCGGGGAAAGCGATCCGGAAGAGTTCAATCGCCTCTTCACCTGTCAGTTTACCCGCTTTCACCAACTTTCTCAGCCGGGCTCCGGTTTCGGTTCGGGCGTCGGCACCGGTTGTCTTTGGGGCGGGTTGTGGTGATTTTTTCTTGGGCTGTGTTGTCTTGGGGGCGGGCTTCTTTTTCGGAGCACTTCGGGCCGTGTTGGATGCATAAAAAATGAAGTCGTTGCTGAACAACCCGCCGGGGTTTTGAACCTGTAGCAGGTGCATGCCCTCGTCAGGAAAGTCGGCCAGTGCGATTGTCACAACATCGCGGTTGATCTTGATCGAACCGGGCACGCGACGTCCGTCGACGACGACCTGGGCCCCTTTCTGGATGTGCCGGCCGCTGATGGTCATCGAGGTGGCTCCGTCGCGCAGGACGGGAAACTTCTGCCGGCCGCGTTGTGGATGAATCGGCCCGGGAGTCCAAAGCGCTGGCTGGGGGTGGTTGAAATCGACCCCGGTGCCAAGACCAGCAGTGAAGGTCCCAAGGAACTTCCCCTTTGATGCCAGATCGATCAGTGTTTTTCGGGTGAACGACCGTCCCTTGCCACCCATTTCCATGTAGTGTCCGCCCTTGGCCTGATGATTGAACACCAGTGTCACGGGTGTTGCCCTGGTGTCATCGACGAACACGCCGCTGCCCTGGAGAACGACGGCTCCCTCACCGGCGGACAGTTCCAACGCGTTCAGGAGATCGGTGGTCCTTTCGTTTCGGATCGAGGCCTGGCTGAGTGTGACCTGGCGGGCGAAAGATCCCGAGAACCCGGTGCTGTTCTCCAGTACCATGTCCCAGACAGGGTCGAATCGCCGCCGACTGCCCCATGACATTTTCCAGACACTGCGCTCGGGCGCACCCCGTTCGGCGATTCGGCGGTAAAAGTCAAAGTCGATGATGTTCAGTCGTCCCTGCGGCAGGATCAGCCAGCGGTCGTAGGCTCCGCGCCACGTCGGCGCGTCCATCCCGGTTCCCGGCGTATTGGTGCTGACCAGGAATGGCATCCGGTGGCAGTCGCCACAGATGTTGGGCCGACGTTTTCCGGGATCGTTGTCCCCCTTGACGTGAAACAGCTCGAATCCGTTCCTGGCCCGTGTCGACACCACGTTGGTGTAAGCACGTCTTTGGGCGGGGGGGTAGGTCACGCTGAGGATGAACTTGGCCATCGCATCCCGCTGGCTGGCCGTCAGTTCTCCCGCTTTGCCCTCGTCGTTCTTTGTCGGATCACCGACCAACATCATCGTGTTGGCCAGTCCCCCGTCGATCAGGTGGCGAGCACTGCTTTCCGGGTCGCCCAGGCGGCTGTTGGGTTTGACTCGCTTGCGGATGTTGGCACTGTTGTTGCCGCCGTAGGGGTCTCCGGGGATGCCATCCCAATGAAACGGCTCGGTGTCGCGCAGTCCGCGGATTGGCATCGTCGAGCGTGGCATGATCTGGTTGCCACCGGTGACGATCGGGGTGTTCAGCACCCACAGCAGTTGGTCGGTGTGGCCGTCGGGGTGACAACTGGCACACGAGTACGTTCCCGTGGTGGATGCGGCCGCAGTATTGAACGCGATCCGTCCACTTTTGATCTCGGGGTCGGTCGGATCTTCCAGTCGAATTGTCTGGACGACTTCCAGCGAGGTCGGGTCGTGCACGTCGACCAGCGACACGGTGTTGGCGACGGCATTGAGTACCCAGGCCCTGGTCGCCTTGCCGTCGTCGGTTGATTCCAGCGAGATTCCTCGTGGCACCGCGTCGACCTGGACGCGTCCCAGCACCTGGCCCGTTTCGACGTCGATGGTGAAGAGCTTGTCGGAACCGGCAGCCGAGACAAACAGGGTGGTGTCGTCGTCGCTGACCTGGATCCCGTACGGCGTGGCCAGTGCCTGTCCGGCCTCCGGGTGCCTGGGTGGCAGTGGCTCGAGGTCGATGAATTTTGGCTTCTGTGGCGTTCCGTCCCGGAAGGTGACGCTGGTCACCTGGTTCAGGAAGGCCCGGTTCTCGAGTTCCTTCAACCCGTGTTTTTTTGTTCCCGATTTGCCATTGGCGTCGTTTCGGGCATCGGCCTGGGCGATGTACACACGTCCCTTGGAATCGGCCGTGATGCCGTACAACAGGGTGCCCAGGGTGTCGACAGTCTTGACCAGCTTGTCTGTTCGGGTGTCGAAGACGTAGAGGTCGCGGTCCGGAACCCGGGGATGCTTGATGATGTCCAGGACATGGCCAAGCGACAGCACGTTGTTGACACGGATCGAGTGCTGGTAGGCATCAAAGGTCTTGAGCTTGCCATCGAGTGGCTTGGCACCACCGGAGAGTTGCGTCTTGTTGTTGGATTCGAAGGGGATGACGTACAGCCTGTTCCCCTGGACGGTGATGGCCCGTGGGTCCTGGGCGGTGATGGCCAGTCGCCTGGTGATCCGGCGGTCACTGACGTTGACCACGGCAATGGCGTTTTCCGACGACAGGGCCACGTAGGCCTTCTGGTTGTTGGCGAATGCGATGCCAACCGGTTCGTCAAAGCGGGTGGCCCTGGTGGTGGGATCGAAATCCTGGACCGTCGCGACGACCTGGAAATAGGTGGGGCTGTCAAAGTCGGTGTCGATCACGCTGACCGAATCGGACACGTGATTGGCGACCCAGAGTTCTTTGCCGTCGGGTCGCATGGCCAAACCCACCGGGTCGACTCCGACGGGGATGCGGGCATGGATCTTGCGAGTGGATGCATCGATGACATCGACCGTGTCGGCCGGAGTGTTCGCGACGAAGACCCGTCCACCGCTGAAGGCGATCGGGGCCGCATGCGGACTCATGAACGACGAGTGCCCGACCAGTGGCTGTGTCCTGGACCCGGCCACACCGGAATCAGTTGTTGTGGCCTTTACGGCTCTTGGTTCTGCCTCGGCACGATCCTGGGCAAGGAAGATGCTCGCGCCAATTATGGTCGAGAGAGTCAGCGCAATAGCGGTTCGTGTCATTGCTGATTCCAGTCTCGCTGGGTGAGTGACAAAAAAACACAATTGCTTCAGGCGAAACGGATCCCGTTGATGCCAAGGCCGAAATCCCTGTGCAGTGTACTGCAATTGGCCTGAACAAAAAGGAGCGGGCCCCCCGGAGTGGGGGCTCCGGGGGGGCCGGTGGACATCCACCAGCGACAAACCCGCATACGCTCTATCGGAAGCCCCTTGGAACTTTTTTGACGGTTGGACCAGCAAGTCACCGGAGCGATTCACCGGGTGGGATCAATTCGATCTCGGTGATGGCCAGTCCGACCGAGTCGTACAGGGTGTGGCACCAGAAGGACTCGACGACCAGGCCGAATGGGTCGCTCGGTAACTTGTCCTGCATGTGCTTGAGAGTGGGATCGAGTTGAAAGTCATTGATCTGCAAAACGACTTCAAAGTCCTGCCCGTCTCGGAATTTCCCGGCGGGTCGTATGGTCTGAAATTTTCCTGCGAAATCGCCATTGGCCTGCCTGACAGTAGTGCCGAAGAACACGCGGTGCGATGATTCAATACGTCCCCGGATGCGCAATCTTGAATCCGCCAGGAGTACAACGGGTTGCCTGTCGCCGCAGGAAACGCCAAACCCCACTGCATAGATGGTTTTCCCCGACTTCTTGATGAAATACGGAACGGTCGTCAGTTCCGCACCCTTCTGGTCCATTCCCGGCGACCATCTTCCAAGCCGGTGCCGCTGCGCACTGTCTCCCAGGTGGAGTCGACTCTTCCACTGGTGAACCGAATCGGGGATCGGTGCCAGCGAGATGTCGTGATCCGGCACCACGACCGCGCGGTTCCCACTGGCGACAACGACCTTTTTGTCCTCAGTGAGGCGTTTGACTCGCACCGATCCATTGCTGACGCTCAGTGTTGTGGAATAGAGGTCGGCGTCGACATTGAATTGCGTCCCCAGGACTTCAAGTGATGCCGTCCGGGTCCGGACAATCATCGGCCTGTCCTGTCGCTGGGGTTTCACGTTGGCGGTAAACGTGCCTTCTTTCAGCTGAAACTTCTTCTGTCCGTGATCCGAGAAGGTGAGCATGGAGTTCGCGCCGGAGAGCATGACGGTTGAACCGTCCAGGAACGACAATTCAATCCACGAGTTGGGGGATCGGCCTTCGATGGTTCCTCCAGCCAAGTCGGATCCAATGTCCAGGTCTCCGACGACTCGACCGCCATCACCTGTCCAGGACAGCGAACCACTCAGCCCGGTGATTCTCACAATCTGTGGTTCGTCACGGGGTTGCAGGAAATAGGCTGCGGCGATCAGGACGACGGCTGCGATCGACACAGTTGCCAGACGGCCGAGTCGCTGGCGACCACGGTTCGCTGAATCGTGGTGTTCCGGCAACTCGAGAATCTGTGCTTCGGCCTCCGTGGATTCATCGGATTCTGGCATTGCGAGGGTTGCGTGAACGCGAGCCAACTGGAGATACAGCAGCCGGGTGTCCGGGTCCGACTCGATCTGGCGTGACAACTCGGCGACATCTTCGGGCGACGTGATTCCATCGAGATGTCTGTGGATCAGTGATTCCCAATCGCGATTGTTCATGCTTCAACCCCACGCATGTTTGTTTCGATGCATTGATGTAAGGCGTGTCGAATCCGCTGGAGCATCTTGTAGATGGCTTCCTTGGAACGGCCGTTTCGTTGAGACAATTCCTCAACGGACAACTCGTTGTAGTAGTAATTCTCGAGTAACTCCCGGTGATGCTCGTGGAGTGCCTCGAGACAGTGCTTCAGGTGGTGTTCTCGATCGCAAAGATTGGTCGCGTGAGCCGTGTCGGTCTGGAGCAGCAATTCAGCTGCTCGGCCGGTCAACTGGTTGCGACGTTGTGTCTTGCGAAGGAACCGCCGTATCTCAATTCTCACGAAACCCTTGGCCCAGGCGACGAAGGGACGTTCCGGATCGTAATCGGAGAATCTCCGCCAAAGGGCGACTGAGCATTCCTGGAGGATGTCACGTGCGTCGTTACGATGAGGGATCACGACCAGTACGTATCGCAGCAATTGCGGTTCGAACTCGATCAACAGTCGCGTGAATCGCTCGTGATCATCGCGGGATTCCATACAGGAATTCCGCCACTCATCGAATAACTGGACAGTATTTTTCGAATTTTCTACGAGCATGGCGTACTGTCGGCGGGGGACGGTTGTCGGGTTAAGGCGTGGCCGTGGTGTTTGGTGTACCTTGGTGAAAACAGGTCTTCTGGACCGGATCGACTGATGGTATCTCGACTTTCCATGATCGCCACCGCCTGCCTGCAGGTCTTGTTGGTGTTTTCGTTGAATGGACCGGCAGCGGTCGCTGCCGACGGGGAGCCGGTGGCGGCGAAGAAGGGACAGTTTTTCGAGTCCAAGATCCGCCCACTGTTGCTGGCTCGCTGTGGTTCGTGCCACGGGGCTCGGAAGCAGGAAGGGAAACTGCGAGTGGATCAACGGGAACGATTGATCCAGGGTGGCGAGTCGGGCCGGGCCATTGTGCCGGGCAAGCCGGGGGACAGCCTGTTGCTAAAGAGGGTCACGTCCCGGGGTGACCAGCAGATGCCTCCCAAGACACGGTTGACGGACGCCGAGATCACGGCGCTACGGCGGTGGGTGGCCGACGGAGCGACCTGGCCGACGGCGACGGGAATCGGGTCGCGTCGAGACGGCGGATCGGACCGGGTCGACGAGGTGCTGGCTCCGAACGCTGCCGAGTTGCTCAAGTCGCTGAAACTGTGGTTGCGGGCCGACAGTCTGAGGGTGGACGATGGCGCCGCCGTGGTGGTCTGGCCCGATTCCAGCGGCCGTGGACATGATCTGACTGTCACCAGGGGGGTCCGCGAAGGGGGAACCGGCACCGCCCCGGTCCTGGTCCATAAGAGCCGGATCAATGGTGGACCTGGCGTCCGTTTTGTTCATGGCAACGGGCTGGCCGCGTCACCGGACCGGAGCCTGGGGCTGACCGGTGATGCCGATTTCACAGTGGTCCTGGTCGGTCAGTTCGATTACGACAAGTCGCAGCGCTACGAGAGCGTCCTGATGGTGGGCAATCCGGCGCACGTGGGAAATCCTGGGAAACCCCTGGCGATTCTCATCGAACTGGAGACCGGCAAGAAGCAACTCGACCTGGCCGGGGGCCATACACATGACGCCTCGATGGGGCCCGGGTCAGCCCAGGTCTTGTATGACCAGCCCAATATCCTGGTCATCACTCGCAAGAAGGGGCCATGGACCCCGGGCACCCGTTTCTGGCTCAACGGCGAATCGTCCCAGCAGGTGTGGGGCCGCGACCCGGTCGGCACTGCGGTCTTGCCCGATATCCAGATGCGACCCGAGCATGGTGTGGCCCTGGGCAGTCCCCAGCAGTGGTCCGCCGGGTTCCGGGGCGACCTGGCCGAGGTGATCGTGTTTGACCGTGTGCTGAGCGATCGGCAGAGACGCGGTTTGGAGGCCGAACTCTCGGTTCGTCACGGAGTGGTCATGCCGCGGTTGTTCGAGGCATCCAAACGCGAGTTCACCGATGCGGAGAAGAACTACTGGGCGTTTCGGCCGGTCAAGACACCCCCGTCGCCGAAACCAAAAAACCCCGGGTGGGCCATCTCCGGGATTGATCCGTTCATCCAGGCCCGGCTGGAAACCGCGGGCCTGAAACCGTCATCCCGGGCCGACCGGGTGTCCTTGATCCGTCGCGTGACGTTTGACCTGATCGGGCTGCCACCGACTCCCGAACAGATCGACGCGTTCCTGGCCGACAAGCGGAGTGACGTCCCGGCGTTGCGAGCGGTCGTGGACCGATTGCTGGCCTCGGCCCGCTACGGTGAGCGTTGGGCCCGTCATTGGCTCGACGTGGTTCGCTATGCTGAATCCACGGCCAACGATGGCAACGCGGTGATGCGTTATGCCTGGCGGTACCGCGATTACGTCATCAAGTCGCTGAACACCGACAAGCCGTACAACGACTTTGTGATCGAGCAGTTGGCCGGCGATCTGCTGCCGGGAAAGACCGGGCAGGCTCGTGTCGACGCGGTGGTGGCCACCGGCCTGCTGATGCTGGGGCCCAAGGCACTGGCCGAGACCGACAAGGAACAATCACGACTGGATATCGTTGCTGATCAACTCGATGTGACCGGACGTGCCTTCCTGGGGCTGACCATCGGGTGTGCAAGGTGTCACGACCACAAGTTCGATTCGATTCCCACCGTCGACTACTACTCGCTGGCCAGCATCTTTCGAAGCACCGAGGTGTTCCAGGACGAGAATCGCAATGCGACGATGTTCCAGGAGTGGAATCTTGAGGTCGCGGGGCTCAAGCCGGTGATGGTGATGGCCCCGGTCGAGTTTCGGCCGGTGACGTTGAGGGTCCACCGTCGCGGTGATCGCAAGAATCCCGGGATCTTTGCTCCGCGGCGATTCTTGCAGGTGATCGCCGGAGAAGGGCACAAGCCGTTGCGGACCTCCCAGAGCGGTCGACTGGAACTGGCCCGCTGGATCGCCTCGCCAGAGAATCCCCTGACCGCCCGGGTGCTGGTCAATCGTGTCTGGCAGAACCACTTTGGCACCGGGCTGGTTTCCACCAGCGACAACTTCGGCAACCGGGGTGCCTTGCCCAGTCATCCGGAACTGCTCGACTGGCTGGCCGCCGATTTCGTCAAGAACGGCTGGAGCATCAAGTCGTTGCATCGCCGGCTGGTGCTGTCGAGCACCTACATGCAGGCCAGTCGCGGAGCAATTGCCGCGTCGGCCGCTGCACGAAAAATCGATCCGGACAACCGGTTGTTGTGGACGATGCCGCTGGAACGACTGGATGCCGAGGCGCTGCGGGATGCTGTCCTGGCCGTCAGTGGTCGACTGGAACTGACCCCGGGTGGTTCGGAGACCGGTGAGTTCCTTTACGAGAGAGGCGAGGTGATTGACAAGAAACGGCCGACCTTCCGTCCCAACCGTGTCCGGTCCGATGATCCCTTCTACACTGAGTCTCGACGCCGGAGTGTTTTCCTGCCGGTTGTCCGCAACGCCATGCCCGACATCCTCTCGTTGTTCGACGCCGCCGATCCCAACGGGATCGTGGCCCGGCGCAACGACACCACCGTCCCGTCCCAGTCGCTGTTTCTACTCAACCATCCGTTCGTGCTCGAGAATTCGCGGGCCCTGGCCAAGCGGGTCCTGGCCGCGTCGGCGGTCGACGATCCGGCACGGATCACCCTGGCCTATCGTCTCGCCCTGGGGCGGGCCCCGCGTCCTGCCGAACTGGAGCGTGTGTCCGGGTTCCTGGCCGCAAGCGTCGACGGCGAGAAGACGGGGACCCCGGAAGAGAAACGGGTGGTCGCCTGGACCGGTTTCGCTCAGACGCTGTTCTGTCGCAACGAGTTCTTGTACCTGAAGTAGTCGTGATGACACGCAATCCAAACATTCCCATGCTGCATCGTCGCCGGGCGCTGGGTCGCATCGCCTGTGGTTTTGGTGCCACGGCGGCGGCGGCGATGCTGGGTGAAGAGTCGGTGGCAGCGGGCGTCGATCCGATGGCTCCCAAGCGGTCCCATTTTGCGCCGCGGGTCAAGCGGGTGATTTTCCTGTTCCTGCATGGTGGGATTTCTCACGTCGACACGTTTGACGAGAAGCCCGAACTGAGCAGGCGTAGTGGCCAGGCCGTGCCGTTTGAGAAGCCGGATTTTGAGTTCGCCGTGACGGGGAATTTGCTGGGGTCGCCCTGGAAATTTCATTCACATGGTCAAAGTGGTCTGCGGATCAGCGAGTTGTTTCCCCGGATCGGTTCGGTGATCGACGACATCTGTGTGGTCAACTCGATCAGCGGTGGCAACGAGGTGTCGCATGGTCCGGCTTGCCTGAGGCTGAATACCGGGGACGGCGTGTTGAACCGGCCGAGCCTGGGAGCCTGGACACTTTATGGGCTGGGTTCGGAGAACCGGGATCTGCCGGGATTCATCACCCTGACCCCGTCGATTTACCATGGTGGGACGCAGAACTTCGGCTCGGCCTTCCTGGCGGCCAGTTTCCAGGGGACGAGTATTGGTGATGGCAACGCCGAGTTTCCCAGGACGGCCGCGGTGTCCAATGTCGAGCCCGCCCGTCCCCGTGATGTCCAGAGACGTCAACTGGACCTGCTGGCCGCGGCCAACCGTGACCACCTGTTGGAAACCGGAGCCGACGCGAGGTTGGAGGCGCGAATCCGGGCCTTCGAGACCGCGTTCCGGATGCAAACAGCCATCCCGGAAGTGTTTGACCTGTCGCGGGAGTCGAAGGAGACGCTGGCCTTGTATGGGATCGGTGGTGGGCCGACCGACGAATACGGCCGCGAGTGTCTCCTGGCCCGTCGGCTGGCCGAAACGGGTGTCCGGTTCATCCAGGTCAATCACAGTTACCCTCGCAATTACTGGGACGCACATGGTGGCCTGAGAGCCAACCACGGCAGGAACGCGATGAAGATCGACCAGCCCATCGCGGGGTTGATCACCGACCTGAAACGCCGGGGGCTCTTCGACGACACGCTTGTGGTGCTCGGGACCGAGTTCGGACGCACACCGGCCGCCCAGGGCAACGACGGTCGAGACCACCACCCACATGCCTTCAGCATGTTGTTGGCCGGGGGCGGGGTGCGTGGGGGAATGCGGTACGGCAGGACCGACGACTTCGGTTACTACGTGGCCGAGAACAAGGTCTCGATTCCGGATCTCCACGCCACCATCCTGCACCTGCTGGGGCTGGATCACGAGCGGCTGACGTTCCGTCACGCCGGTCGTGACTTCCGCCTGACCGATGTTGAGGGCGAGGTTGTTCGCGAGATCCTGTCCTAGCGGCACGGTGGGCAGGTTGCGGCGACAGCCGAGACCATTATTGTCCGCCGTTTCCCGGTTTGGCCCAGTTGCGTCGAGGGGCTGGCAATTGAGCGGTTGGCTGTCGGCACTATCATGAATTCCGTACAACTCGATGCCGGGCAGACCAACGACAACAGTGAAAAGCAACAAGAGGTCATGATGAGCAGTGAACGCGTTGAGGTGGGGGGCCTGAAGGTCGACCTTGGTTTGTATGAACTGGTCCGCGATGAGATCTCGCCGGGGACCGGTGTCGGTGCCGACGACTTCTGGAACTCACTGGGACAGATCGTGTCGGACCTGGAGCCCAACAATCGCAAGTTGCTGGACCGTCGTGACGAGTTGCAGCAGCAGATTGATGGCTGGCACGCCGAGCGGGCGGGGACCGGATTCAGCGGCGAGGAGGCTCGAGATTTCCTGGCCGAGATCGGGTACCTGGTTGAGGACGACGGCGATTTTGAGATCGAAACGACCAATGTTGATCCCGAGATCGCCCGGATCGCCGGCCCACAACTGGTCGTTCCCGTCGACAACGCCCGGTATTGTCTCAACGCCGCCAATGCCCGTTGGGGGAGCCTCTACGACGCCCTGTATGGCACCGACGTGACGCCGTGGGAAGAGGGAGAATCGACCACGGGTTACGATCCGGCCCGGGGAGCCCGCGTGATCGCGGCCGCCGAAGCGCTGTTGGATCAGCACGTTCCACTGGCCGATGGCAGCCACTCCGATTCGGTCGGTTACCGGCTGGAACTGTCCGGGGAACGGCAGCAACTGGTTGTCGAACTCCAGGACGGGGCAACCACCGGACTGGCGGATCCCGCGGGACTGGCCGGATACAACGGCCCGCCCGAATCGCCCTCGTGTGTGCTGCTGGTTCACAACGGGTTGCACATCGAGATCGTGATCGATGGTGACAACCCGGTCGGTGCGGCTCATCCGGCCGGCGTGATGGACGTGGTGCTGGAATCGGCCGTGACCACGATCCAGGACTGCGAGGATTCGGTGTCGGCCGTCGATGCCTGCGACAAGCGGTTGGTCTATGCCAACTGGCTGGGCCTGATGAAGGGCGATCTCGAGGTGTCCTTCGACAAGGGGGGCCAGTCGGTCACCCGCCGGCTGAATCCCGATCGCAGCTACGATGCTCCCGATGGGGGTGTCGTGACTTTGCCGGGCCGCAGCCTGTTGCTGATACGCAACGTGGGTATCCACATGTACACCGATGCCGTGACGACGGCCGCGGGTGAGCCAATTCCGGAAGGATTTCTCGACGTGATGATCACCGCGTTGGCGGCCATCCACGACGTGAAGGGACTGGGCACTGTCACGAATTCTCGCTCCGGCAGCGTTTTTATCGTCAAGCCGAAGCAGCACGGACCTGACGAGGTGTCGTCGACGGTCGAATTGTTTGGCCGGGTCGAGGAGGCGCTGTCGTTGAAACCCGACACGCTGAAGATTGGCATCATGGACGAGGAACGACGCACGACGGTCAACCTGGCCGCCTGCATCCGTGCCGCCCGAAAACGGGTCGTGTTTATCAACACCGGGTTCCTGGATCGGACCGGAGACGAGATCCACACGTTGATGGAGGCGGGGCCGGTGGTGCCCAAGCCGGAGGTCAAGGATGCCGTGTGGCTGACAGCCTACGAGAACCACAATGTCGACGTCGGCCTGTCGACCGGGTTCCGTGGCACCGCCCAGATCGGCAAGGGCATGTGGGCGATGCCGGACCTGATGGCGGCGATGCTGGAGGCCAAGAGTGGTCATCCACTGGCCGGGGCCAACACCGCCTGGGTGCCCTCGCCGACGGCCGCCACCCTGCACGCGTTGCATTATCACGAGGTGGATGTGGCGGCCAGGCAGGATGAACTGGCCGATCGGCAGTCGGCCGCACTCGCGGACGTGCTGACTCCCTGCCTGCTGGGTGATCGTCGTCCCGACGCCGATGCGATCGTCCGGGAACTCGACAACAACGTCCAGGGCATACTGGGTTATGTCGTTCGCTGGATCGACCAGGGCGTGGGGTGCTCGAAGGTTCCCGACATCAACAATGTCGGCCTGATGGAAGATCGTGCCACGCTGAGGATTTCCAGCCAGCACATTGCCAACTGGCTGCACCATGGACTGGTCACTTCCGACCAGGTGCGGTCGACGTTCGAGCGGATGGCGGCGATTGTCGACGAGCAGAATGCCGCAGACTCTGCCTACGTACCAATGGCTCCCGGATTCGATGGACTGGCATTCCAGGCGGCACTGGCACTGGTTTTCGAGGGCCGCGAGGAACCCAATGGCTACACCGAGCGGGTGTTGACGAGTTTTCGTCGACAGGCCAAGCAGGCGGGTTGATGAAGACATCGGTGACCGGTCGACATATAATCATGAGTCGATGTGAGTGTGACGTCGCGATCGATCCGAGCATTTTCGACTGATATTCGAGGATCCATCATGAGTTCCGGACGCTGGCAACATCCAGGTGTCACTCGTCGTACGGCCGTGCAGGCCGGTGCGATTGGGCTGCTGGGGATGGGTACGAATCACCTGAACGCCCTGCGAGCAGCGGGACCGGAATCCCAGGCGACTCCGGCGACTGCCAAGACGTGCATTTACATTTTCCTGTCCGGTGGCCTGTCCCAGCAGGACAGTTTTGATCTCAAGCCCGATGCGCCCGATACGATTCGGGGCGAGTTCAATCCGATCGACACGGACACTCCGGGGATCCAGATTTGCGAGCATCTGCCGATGCTTGCCCAGCGAAGTCGCCACTGGGCCCTGGTCCGTTCGCTGACGCACCCGACCAACGGTCACACCCTGGGTCACTATTTCATGCTGACCGGTCGTTCGATCAAGTCGGCCGCATTCAAGGGCGATCGCAAGCCCCGTCCCAACGACTGGCCCTCGATCGCCTCGACCATCGGTGATGCTGTGCCCCGGTACTCGGCCGGTTTGCCGAACAACCTGCCACCGGCCGTGATGCTTCCCGAGAAACTGGTGCACTGGTCCGGGGGAACCATCCCGGGTGCTTTCGGTGGCCAGATGGGATCTCACCGTGATCCCTTCATCATCGAGGCGACCCATTATGGAGATCCGTTCTGGCGGGGCGCCTATCCCGAGTACACCTTTCACCAGTTGCCCATGAAGGACGCGACTTCGACTCCGCCCAAGGTCTTCCAGGCTCCGAGCCTGAAATTGCCCGGTGAAGTCAGCGGTGGCCGTTTTGGCAATCGACTGGACCTGTTGACCACCATTGACCGTCAGCGAGCGGCTCTTGAAGAATCGGCCGCGGGCCAGTCCTATGACCTGCACCGTCAGAGTGCGATTTCGCTTTTGGCCAGCCAGGAGGTGCGTCGAGCGATCGATGTCACCACCACCGATGCGAAGTTGCAGGAACGTTATGGCCGCAACAGCTTTGGTTGGAGCCTGTTGATGGCCTTCCGGTTGGCCCAGGCGGGAGTGCCGATGGTCCAGGTCAACCTGGGAAACAACGAGGGCTGGGACACTCACGGCGAGGCTTTCTGGCGGTTGCGCGAGAAGTTGCTGCCGCCAACCGATCGGGCTCTCTCGGCGTTGCTGGACGACCTGGACGACAGTGGCCTGCTCGATTCGACCATGATCGTGATGGGTGGAGAATTTGGCCGCACGCCGAAACTCTCGACCCTGCCGGAACACTACAAGGAACCTGGCCGGGATCACTGGGGCGCGGTCCAGACACTGTTCTTTGCCGGTGGTGGCATTCGAGGCGGCAACGTTGTCGGATCATCGGACAAGATTGGTGGCTACCCGGCGTCGGATCCGCAGAAGCCCGAGAACATGGCGGCGACGATCTACAGCGGCCTGGGAATTCCGCGGGACGCGGTCTGGCAGGACGAGGTCGATCGTCCACACAACATCTATTTCGGCCAGCCGATCGCCGGGCTGCTCTAGACCATGTCGCAACTCATCGGGGGCCGGCACCAGCCGTCGGGCGGGTGTTCGCTCCCGGTTTCAATTCGCCTGGAAACCAGACACGGATACCGGCGGTAAGCTGGCCGGCCAACGCACACCATGACCGACACCTCTCGCTCCATCAGCGTCGCCGTAATCGGTGGCGGCATGTTCTTTGACGACATCATTGGCCAGAGCTTCAAGGACCTGATGCGGGGCGGGATCGCCGGCACGCTGACGTCCATCGGGATGAGCCACCTGGCTGCCGACGTGGCCGACGTCGAGATCGATCTTTGTGCGGTGGGAACCCGCAGCGAATCGAGCGGGACGGCCGGGCGGATCGTCGACTGGTTCGCCGGTGAGTTTTCCGATCGCCAGATCGAGGCTTGTTATGGCGAGACGGTCTGGAACGACATCATCGAACGCCATCAGCCCGACGTGCTGTTCGTGGCCACTCCCGATCACCTGCACACCGACCCGATCATGGCGGCACTGGAAGCCGGTTGCGACGTCATCACCGAAAAACCACTGTGCCTGACGTGTGAGGAAGCCGATCGGATCATTGCCGCGGCCCGGCAACACGATC
Source organism: uncultured Planctomycetaceae bacterium (assembly GCA_963933195.1). Classification (GTDB taxonomy): domain Bacteria; phylum Planctomycetota; class Planctomycetia; order Planctomycetales; family Planctomycetaceae; genus UBA8437. The sequence goes on along the minus strand of CAWVUS010000003.1, from coordinate 23,733 downwards.
GCATCGTCGCCGTCGACATGCACAAGCGGTACGACCCGTTCGTCCGGGACATGATGCTGAACTCCGAGGCGAAGTACGGCCCGATCAACCGGGTGAGAACGGTGCTTGAGGAACCGTTGGAGGTCAGCACCGAGATCTTTGCATGGGCCGAGCAGAGCAACCCGTTCACCTACGTGGGTTGTCACTGGCTGGACGTCGTGCACCACTACCTGGGGGTCAAGCCACGCAGCGTGTTCGCCACGGGGCAGAAGAACCTGCTGGAGCATTGGGACGAGCACCATCTCGAGGTGGCCAGGCGGCTGGGGGTCGAGCCGTCGACCTTCGCACGCCAGCACGCCATCCGGACCTGGGACAGCATCGACGTGGCGGTGACCTACGACAACGGGATGCGTGGTGATTACAGCAACAACTGGATCAACCCGGCCGAGTTCGAAGGTGCGGTCAACCAGGAGATCGAGTTGTACGGAATCTATGGCCGTGGGATGGTCGATCAACAGGATCGGGGTTTCCGCGAGGCGATCATCGGGGACGGATCGCGAACACGGAATCCGTCCTTTGGTGGCCGTTTCCAGCACCAGGGCGGTGAACTCGAGATCTTCGGGTACGGCAAAGCGTCGATCGCCGCGGGGCTGCTGGCGATCATCCGTCGTCGCATACTGGGCGAATCACTCGAATCGCTCGACGAGACTTACCCAACGGCGGCCAGCCAGCGAAACGTGGTGCAGGTGGCCGAGGCGGCTGAGGTGGTCGCTGAAAAGAACCTCGAGCACTTCGTGGCGGGCCGCGGGACGCCGGTGACGGCCCTGTTGAGCGACACGACGATCGAGATTCTCGAACCAGGGACCTAGACACTCATGATGGCATGCCGTTGGACACCGCGTGGCCCCTTTTGCCCGGTCCGGGCGGTCACCGTGACCGTTTCGGCAGCACTGGTGCTGACCGCCATTCTCGGCACGGCCGCCGCCAATGAAGACAAGACCGCACCGGCACGACCGGTTCACATCGTCACTCTCGGTGATTCGATCACCAAGGGGGTCCGGTCGGGGGTGACCGACAAGCAGACCTTTGCCGCGTTGTTGGACGCGGGCTTGAACGAGTCCCGAAAACTGGTCCGCGTGACGAATGTCGGGATTGGTGGCGAGCGGACCGACCAGGCGTTGAAGCGGTTGTCGACTGTCCTGGCGCTAAAACCGGATTTCGTGACCATCATGTATGGCACCAACGACAGCTTTGTGGATCGTGGCAAAACCGCAAGCCGGCTGTCTCGAAAACAGTACCGCGCCAACCTGGTGCGGTTGATCACCGAATTGCTCAGCCGGGGCATCACGCCGGTGTTGATGACCGAGCCGCGATGGGCTGACGACGCAAAGCCCAACGGAGCCGGTGAGCATCCCAACGTGCGGCTCGAGAAGTATGTCGTGGCGTGTCGCGAAGTGGCCGCCAGTTGGCGGGTGCCGCTGGTCGATCACTTTGCCAATTGGACCGAAGCGAGACAGGACGGGGTGACATTGCGGGACTGGACCACCGATGGGTGTCATCCCAATCCCGTCGGTCATCGGGTCCTGGCCAAGGCGATCCTGCCAGTTCTTGCGGCACCAATTGGCCACGGTGTCCGGATTCGAAAACGGATGGAACGAAGCCGACAGCCCGTCCGTGTTGTCTGTTTTGGTGACAGCGTGACGGGTGTCTATTACCACACCGGCAGCCGACGGGCCTACACGGCCATGCTCGGGTTGGCTCTCCAGTCGGCTGTTCCCGGTGTGCGGATCCAGGCCATCAATGCCGGCATCAGTGGTCACACGACCGCCAACGGTCTGGCGCGGATCGACAAGGACGTGTTGGCTCACAAGCCGGACATCGTCACCGTGATGTTCGGACTCAATGACATGACCGGTGTGTCGCTGGTCGATTATCGGAAGAACCTGGTGACGATAGTCGAGAAGTGCCGGGCCATCGGCGCCGAGGTTGTCCTGGCGACTCCCAACAACGTGATCGAGACCCCGCGACGTCCGACCGGACGTTTGGTCGAATACTGTGATGTTGTCCGGTCGGTGGGCCACGAGTTGAAAGTGCCGGTGTGCGATTGCTATCGCGGATTCGACGCGATGCGGCATCGCGATCGGGATGACTGGCGGCTGTTGATGAGTGACCAGATCCATCCGAACATGGATGGCCACCGCCGGATCGCCCGGCACCTCGCCCGGTCGATCACCGGTCGGGCCGTCGACCTGGCAGATGTCCATCCCATCCAGCCGGGGATCCCCCGCACGTTGTCACTGTTGAAGGCGGGCAAGCCGATCCGGGTGCTGGCGATGCCGCCCTACGACGTGTCGATCGTCGGCGTGCTGCAGAAGTTGCAACCGGGTGCCAGGGTCGAGGTGACGCGTTGGCCGACCCAGGAGCAGTCCTTGAAGGCGATCGAGCAGGATGCCGCGAAACGGGTCCGGCCCATGAAACCCGATCTCGTGCTGGTGGCCGTGCCGCGTTCGGCTGTCGCCAAGTCGGGCGAGGAGTTCATCTCGTCCTACTCGTGGATCATGAACTACTCGCTCAGTTACTCGTACCAGCAGTGGGACTGCGTGGTGATCCATCCGTCGGTGTCCGAACCTGGCAGCACCGACGCCGCCCGCGATGCACGGGTTCGTCGACTGGTCCGTGCACAGGACCTGCACCTGGTGGACCGTCCCCGGGACAGCCGGATCTCGGCAAAGCAGATTCTTGAGGATTGGTTTAGCCGACAGTTGATGTCAAAATCGAAGTGAAGGTCGGTCGGACGAGGCGTGTCTTCGGAGCAGCGTAGAAATGCAGCGGATTTGTTTCTGGCGGCGATTGTTCGTCCAACTGGCAACTGTTGTGTTGCTGGTCATGGTCAACCATTTGCCGGCCGAAGCAGCTGATCGGGTGGCGGAATTGCAGCGGTTCGAGGCGAAAATTCGCCCGCTGCTGGTGAGTCGCTGTGGCAAGTGCCATTCGGGGCTGAAGCCCAAGGCCGGGCTGGACCTGTCCCGGGTTACAGGGCTGATGAATGGAGGTCGGTCGGGACCGGTTGTTGTGCCGGGGAATCCGACCGGCAGCCTGTTGATGCAGGCCATCCGTCGCCAGGGAAAAGGACGCATGCCGCCGGACGCACCGCTGGATGGTGCACAGATACTCGAGTTGGTGACCTGGATCAAAAATGGTGCGATTGTTCCCGGTGCGGGAGACAAGGGGACCCGTGAAAACGGAAACACGATCACCAGGGATGACCGTGACTGGTGGTCGTTCCGATCGTTGGCCCCGGGGCAGGTGCCCAGCGTGCCCGGTGATCGATGGTCCCGGACACCAATCGATCGATACGTCCTGGCGCGGCTGACACAGGAGAAACTGGCCCCCTCACCGGATGCTGATCGCCAGACCTGGATCCGCCGTGCCACTTTTGACCTGTGGGGTTTGCCTCCCACGCCCGAGGCGGTACAGGCCTTCGAGGCAGATCACGCTCCCGGGGCGTTTGCCCGGGTTGTGGACCGCCTGCTGGCTTCGCCCCGATATGGAGAACGATGGGCCCGGCACTGGCTGGACATCGTCCGCTACGCCGACACCAACGGTGGTGGGTTTGACTACGTCTACCCCAACGCCTGGCGTTATCGCGATTACGTGGTTCGCGCCTTCAATCGAGACACGCCCTACGACAGGTTCCTGGTCGAGCAAATCGCCGGAGACCTGCTGGACCCCTTGAAAGAGGACCAGCGGGAGGTCGATCGTTTGCTGGCCACCGGCATGCTGACCCTGGCGCCCAAGGGCCTGGGAGAACAGAACAAGGAACTGATGGCCATGGACGTTGTCGATGACCAGATCGACGTCCTGGGCCGCTCCTTGATGGGCCTGACATTGGCCTGTGCCCGGTGTCACGACCACAAGTTTGATCCGGTGCTGACATCCGACTACTACGCCCTGGCGGGAATTTTTCGCAGCACGGTATCGGTGCGAGATATGAACAAGAATCCCTCGTACTGGCCCGAGCAAACGCTGGAGGCCCCGTCGGTCAGCCGGGCACGCAAGCGACATGCGGAGCAGACCAAAGCGGTGGCGGCGGCGATATCCAAGATCACCACGGCTGCCAACAAGCGGTTGATCGACGACGCGAGGAAACGGTTGCCCGAATACCTGTTGGCGGCCGCGGCAATCTATCACACGCGGGGAGATCGACCGGCGGTGGCCCATTGGGCTTTTGACGAGCCATCGGGAACAATCGTTTCGGCCACGCCCGGCCCCGGAGGTCGCCTGGTCAATCTTTCGGCCAAGATGGGGGATCCGGTGCCCAGTCGGATCGATGACGGACGAATTGGTCGGGCATTACGATTTGCGACCGGGCAGGTGGTGGAGATTGATCGCTCGCAACTGAAGTCGTTGTCCTTCGGAAAAGCCGGGGACTTCAGTGTCTCGATCTGGCTTCGTGCCCCGAATGGGTACAGCCCCGGCTCGGCCGATTCGATCGTGTCGGCGACGTTCAAGACGAAGGACATCTGGTTCATTGCCCTGCGTCCGGGCCCTTACAAGGGTGTGTACCTCAGGCACTACGACGACAAAAAGGGATCGGTGGACATCACGCCGTCCACCGATCAACTCCCGCTGTTGACCGATGGCAAGTGGCACCACCTGGTCGTGACGTCCGATCGTGATGCCGATGGAATCATGTACATCGACGGCAAGGTGGTTGGCCGCAAGTCGATTGGGACGGTCAGTTCGGCTTCCGATTATGGTGCGCCGGTGTCGTTGCAACTGGGAGCCACGTATCGCAGTTTCGCCGGTGATCTGGATGACGTGGCCATCTGGGACCGGGTTCTTGATGCGGCCGAGATCACTCGCCTGTTTCAAGAGGGGGGACGTGCCGAGGGACCACGTGATGTTGCGGCCGTCGAGCGAAAGCGACCGCGGCAGGATGGGGCCGCGTCGGTGGAGGAGTTGCTGAAGCGGAATCGCCTGGTTCCCAGCTTTGCACAGCGGTTGTCCCGAGAGATTTTGGCCGCGGCTGGACAGAAAACGTCACCGCTTCATCGGTTGGCTCTCGAGTTTCCCGGGAGTGTCGATGAGGTCAGGGCCCGGGTCGACCTGGACAGCCCCGAACTGGTCAAGCGATTGGCGGCGAAGGACGGTCCGCTTGTTCCCGGAACCGACGCCCAGGCGTTCTATCCTCCCGGTGAGCGGGAACAACTGGCCGTTTTGAAGACGCAATCCACGGAATTGGCGGCCACCGTCTTTCCCAAGTTGGCCTCGGCCATGGTTGCTTTCGACGACAAGAAACCGGCTGATCTGCGGATTCACGTGGCCGGGGACAACCGTCGACTCGGTGATGTTGCCCCCCGGGGCTTCCCGGTTGTTTTGATGGATCCGGATCGGTCCGAGGCGAAGATTGCCTCCGGGACCAGCGGTCGGCTGGAACTGGCACGATGGCTCACGCGTCCCGAGCATCCGCTGACCGCTCGGGTGATGGTCAACCGTGTCTGGGGGTGGCACTTTGGTGAGGGGTTGGTGAGGACTCCGGACAACTTTGGGCAATTGGGCGAGGAACCCTCGCATCCCCGTTTGCTGGACCACCTGGCGGTGACGTTTCTCCGGGACGGCTGGTCACTGAAGCGACTGCATCGACGGATCATGCTCTCATCGGTCTACCGCCAGGCGAGCACGTCACGTGAGTCGGCAATGGTCGTGGACGCCGACAACCGTTTTCTGTGGCGGGTGAGTCGTCGTCGTCTCGAGGCCGAGCCATTTCGTGATGCGATGCTGGCGGTTGCGGGTGGACTGGATTCCCAGATGTTTGGGACGTTCCAGAAATGGAAGCCAAAGCTATTCAGCGTCGACGACTCCAACAGCGAAACAGCCAATTTCAAGACGCGACGGCGCAGTCTTTACATGCCGGTCGTGAGGACGACATTGCAGGAGATGATGGAGTTGTTTGACGTGGGAGACCCCAACTCGATCAATTCACGACGTACCAACACCACCGTGGCTCACCAGGCGCTGTTCCTGTTGAATAACGAATTTGTGCAGGAACGAGCCCAGGGACTGGCTGACAGGGTCCTGGCCCATTCCGGGGACGAGGGTCGCCAGATCGAGCAGGCGTGGTGGCTGGTGCTGTCGCGACCACCGACGTCGGTCGAGAGGTCACGAGCCGTCGAGTTTTTGGCAGGGTCCCGGAAAACCGCGGGAGGCAATTCGCGGCGGGCCTGGACATCGCTGGCCGGAGCTTTGTTTAGCCTCAACGAATTTCTTTTTGTAGACTAGGACGCAATGAACGCTCTTGGATCCATTACCCATCGTGAATTGTCCGGACTGAGTCGCCGTGACTGGTTGTCTCGTGCCGGTTGTGGATTTGGTGGATTGGCGCTTTCGGCATTGACCACGTCCGAATCGTTGGCGGCCGGGACCTCTGTGGGTCCCTTGCAGACCCATTTTCCGGCACGGGCCAAGCGGGTCATCTTTCTCTACATGCACGGTGGGTGTTCCCATATCGATTCGTGGGATCACAAGCCATCGCTCTTTCGCCGTGATGGGGAACTGTTGCCGGACTCCATCAACACCGGTCGGAACAAGTTCAACCAGAGCCTGCAGAAAATCATGCAGCCGGCCTGGAAGTTCCGCCAACACGGGCAGAGTGGTCTGTGGGGCAGTGAACTGTTTCGTGAGACCAACACGCGGATGGACGATCTGTGTTTCCTGTACTCGATGTACAGCAACAACAACGCACACACTCCCGCGACCCTGGAACTGCACACCGGATCGCAGTCATTGATGCGACCGAGCATCGGGTCGTGGGTCAATTACGGCCTGGGATCGATGGCCGATGACCTGCCGGGATTTGTCACCATCTGTCCACCGTTGACTTATGGTGGACAGCGGAACTTTGGGTCGGCGTTCCTGCCGGCCTCCAACCAGGGCACGATGATCGGTACCAATCGTTTGCCGGTGAAGCAATCACGGGTCCGAAATATCCGCGCGGCCGGTTCGGCCACCGAACAGCGGCGTTTGATTGATTTCATTTCGGCCTCCAACCGCGAACAGCAACAGGCCGGTGCGGATAGCACGTTGGAGGCCCGGATCGCTTCCTTCGAATTGGCCTTCCGCATGCAACAGGCGGTGCCCGAGGTGATGGACCTGGGGCAGGAGTCACAGGCGACTCACAAGTTGTACGGCATCGACAACAAGACGACCGAAAACTACGGACGTGAGTTGTTACTGGCTCGGCGGCTGGTCGAACGTGGTGTCCGATTTGTTCACGTGGCTCACACCGGCGGCCGTGGCGGTCGGTGGGACCAGCACTCCAATCTCAAGGGGGCGCATGAAACCAACGCCCGCAGTTGTGACAGGCCGATCGCTGGCCTGATTGCCGACTTGAAACAGCGGGGGCTGCTCGAGGAGACGCTGGTCGTCTGGAGTACCGAGTTCGGGCGCACGCCCGAGCGACAGGGTGGCAATGGCCGCGGTCACCACGCCCAGGGATTCACTTTTTGGCTGGCCGGTGGCGGTGTGAAGTCCGGGTTCGGGTACGGGGCGACCGACGAGTTCGGTTATCACGCAGTCGATCGACCGGTCAGTATTCATGACCTGCACGCGACGATCCTGCACCTGCTGGGGCTGGACCACACCCGATTGACCTATCGCTATTCGGGCCGCGATTTCCGCCTGACCGATGTCCACGGACGCGTGCTGCACGACGTGTTGGTTTGATCCCCTCCGGTGGTCGTGTTCAGGACGTCTCGCGGGCGACGACGTGGTGTTGGTGTTTGACGGTCGATTTGCTGACGACAAGCCGTGGCCGTTTGGCGAACGCCTTGGCGATTGACGTCGCACGGTCATGGTCGTATTGACCGCCGTGGGCGTGGAGCAGGTACCTGAGAGCAAGGGGCGTGTCGCGTTGTAAGACCCGGGATTGTGTGCGGCAGATGCCGGCACCCATCCACCCGTCCTCGCGGACGTGCCAACGGGACGGGTAGCTGGCATTCCCGGGATGGTCGAAGTAGGTGATCCCCTCGGTTTTGTCCCCCGGTACTGGCCCGCTGTAGTCGACCCAGCGACTGGCGTTGCCGAAGATCGCTTTTTCGTGCACGCGGCCTTCGCTGTCGGTCAGGGTGCCGCCACCGAAGTGTTCGGAGATGTTGGCGGCGACTCGGACAGCAAGAAAACCGAAATTCGTTTGGCCCAGTTCGAGCGTTGCCGCGGTGGGAGTGAATGTCGACTGCAATTCCAGAAACGATTCGCCATCGGGGCCGGGGAGAACCGCGGCGACCAATTCCTGCTGGATCAGTGGGCGGGGTTCATGCCCGTCGTACCATCCCAGCCGCATGGCCAGCACCGCTTCCTCGTCACCGTCACGATAGGCCAGCCACTGTTGTTGTCCGACCCGCGCATCGGTGTTGTTTGACCAGAAATCGATGCCCAGGACCTTGGCATGAGCAAACCAGATCGACCGATGGTGGTCGTGATCGGGAGCGCCCGGATGGCCCATCCGTGTCAGGGAGTGTCCCGAGGGTCCATTGAACGGGTAGAAGAACGGCCGTTGGGCATTGGCTCCGAAATGCCAGCGAACACGTTCGGTGTTGTCGATTTCGACAGAGACCTGCTCGGCCGGAAGTGGGACAACTCGACAGCGGGGTAGCGGCATGGAAGTGGATCCTGCTCGAAAGGCGAACGAATCAAGTAGGGCGTGCCAGGCCGGCCTTTTCAATGCCAATGACCTGTGCTGGTCCCTGATGACCTTCGTGAGGTGAACTCCATTTGTTAACGATCCCATCAGTGGGTAGAATCCTTGTGGTAGAAGGATCAGGTTCATGACGCAGTCCCAATCAGCAGCATCGTCCGGATGCGACGGATTCCGCGCGTGGCAGCAGCTCACTCGCCGCGAGGCGTTGCGGATTGGCGGATTGGGCGGCGCCGGATTGACCTTGCCGGAGTTGTTCCGTGGCCGGGATGCGGCGGCCGCCGATGGCACACGTCGCAGTTTTGGGCGGGCCAAGACTGTGATCATGATGTTCCTGCATGGGGGGCATCCACAGCAAGAGACCTTCGACCCGAAACCGGAAGGACCCTCGGCGGTTCGAGGTGAATTCGGGGCCATCGCAACCAGCCTGCCGGGCGTCCGGTTCAGCGAGGTGTTGCCGCGGACGGCCCAGATGGCCGAACGGTTGGCCATCGTTCGTTCGATGAGTCACGAGAATCCAAACCACGTGCAGGCTTGCCTGCCCGCCCAGACCGGGCATGTGCACCCTCCCGAGTTCCGGTCTCGAGGCGATTTTCCGCCCTCCGGTACCGATTTTCCTCCCGTGGGCGCTGTGGTGGACGCTGTCCAACCGGCGCGGGGAGATTTGCCGACCTGGGTGCGTATTGGCCCCCTGATGCGGCGCGGTAACGGGACCGTGTTGCATGGTCAATTGCCGGGGCTGCTTGGAGCGCGTCACACCAGCTTTGTTGTCGACCAACCATTGACGGCGCCCGACGTTCGGATCGAGGCGATCCGACCCAACGACGATCTGACCTCGTTGCGGTTGACCGGGCGTCGCGACCTGTTGTCGCAGTTCGATCAGCAACGCGGTTTGATTGATGAGATCGCCCAGGCCCAGAGTCTCGACAGTTTCTACCAGCGGGCCTTCAACCTGCTCGCCTCGCCCAGGACCCGCAATGCGTTCGCGCTCTCCAGCGAGAAGCAGTCGCTGCGGGACCGTTATGGCAAGACCGAATTTGGCCAGAGGTGCCTGTTGGCCCGGCGGTTGGCCGAGGCGGGTGTTCCGTTGGTCAATATCAGTTATTGCCACACTCCCCGTGGCAGTTGGGACACCCACAGCCGCAATTTCTCCAAGATGAAGGATGCGTTGGCTCCGACGCTCGACCAGTCACTGACCGCACTGATCGAGGATCTCGATCAGCGTGGCATGCTCGAGGAGACACTGGTGGTGGTCAACGCCGAATTCGGGCGGACACCCAAGATCAACAAGAACGCCGGTCGCGATCACTGGCCGTGGGTCTATTCGCTGGCGATGGCCGGTGCGGGTGCCAATGCGGGGACCATTCACGGGGCCTCGGATGATTCGGCCGCCTATCCCGCTTCGAATCCACACGACCCCAAGGACTTCGTGGCGACACTGTACCACCTGCTGGGAGTGCCACCGGAGACGACGATCAACGATGCCACCGGCCGTCCGCACCACGTTGTGATCGGTGAGCCCATCTGGCCGTTGATTGCGTAGTGCCTAGCGACGGGTCACCGCACGGGGTGCGATCAGTGCTTCGAGTTGCGGGATATCGAATTGCTCGAGCAGCCCAAAGCAAAACAGTTCCGGGGCCTGGTTGACTCCCAGTTTTGAGTTGATCACCTGCTTGAGACTCTTGTAGCAGTCGTGCAATTGCACGCCGGCGATCGCACCCGGTTCCAGTCCTCCGGCGACCAGCGCGGCGAGTGACGTGCGGGGGCCCACCGCGATCAGTCGCGGCGGCTGCTCGTGCTGCTTGTGGACCCACCGGGCGACGGCCTGCAACTGCCGGGACTGCAGTCCCAGTGCCCGTTCGCCAACGGCCGCGACCGTCAGGGCAAACAGGAAGTCTTGTCGTCCGATGGACGATTCGCCGAGGTAAAACGGGTCGATGGCGATGACCCGGTGCCCCTGTCCAAGGAGTTCTTCGGCCACGGTGGCCACAGAGGTACGGCCCTTGTCGGCGAGCAGGATCGCTGTCGTCTTCGGTTTGCCTCGAACCAGTTCCACGGCCGGAACGGTCCATTCCCCACCCAGTCTCAGTTTCCAGAGAAGGGCCCGGGTTCGGTTCGCTCCAGCACCTTCAACCTTTTCATCAACCAGCGTGGCTCCCAGTGTCATTGGTTGTGACCGGATCACCTGGGCCAGTCGCTGTCGGGCTTCGGCTTGCCATTTTTGTCGTGCTGCGGGGCCGTCATCGGCCGAGGGGACCCGGGGACCCCGGGGCAGCCTGGCCGAGATGTCTTGTGCCAGCGAGACGAAGGTGGCGTTGTCGTCGGGGATCGTGACGAACAACTGTTCCTTGGTCTTCAACTGGTCGGTGACATCGATTTCTCTGGCATCGTAGTCGGTTTGACCGGCGAAGAAATGGGCCCCGAACATGCGGTAGAGCGCTTCGCGATTGTCTCGACCGAAATTGTGGTTTCCCGGTGAGAAGTTGATATGGGCCCAGAGATTCTCGCGTTTCCCGTAGAGTTTGAAGATGGGGCGGGCGGCGGCGAGTAGCGGTGGCAGGGCGTGTCCGGCAGCGAAACAGCAGTTGTCGGTGGCGTTGAAAGTCAACAGCGTTGCGCGGGGGGCCATCATCGCGGTCAGGTGCGAGTAGTCGGCCACCGTGGCCATGTCGCAGGGTGTTTGTTCGGAATCACCGAGATCCGAGAAGTTGTGGTTGCGAGTCAGGAAACTGGAGTAGCCGGCGACGGGATCCGAGAGCGTGACCCGGGTGTCGAGTGCGCTGATGGTGATCGTCTGCCAGCCACCACCAGAGAGCCCGGCGACGGCGACTCGCCGCGGATCGGCATTGGGATGCGCCAGCAACAGGTCGATCCCGCGGGACATCGACAGATAGAACGGGGCCAGGCCACTGGTGCCGCAGAGGTCGAGCTGGTTCATCAGGTAGTGGCCATACTCGGGCTTGTGCAACTGTCCCATGCCGAGCCATTCGACATTGAGTGCGAGCATGCCGCGACGGGCCTGGTTGATACAGCGAATCTGCTTGTAATCGGCGGCCTTGCCATCAGGACGATCGTGCCCGTTGACGTTCAGGACCACCGGGATGCGACCGGATGTCTTGGTGAGTCCTTCGGGTTCGTAGAGCAACGCCGGAATCCAGAGTCCCGGCAGGGCCTCGAAGCGAACCTTGCGAATTTGGTATCCCGGACCGCCTGGGATCGTCTCCATCCACTGCACGCTCGACTTGGTCTTCCGCCATCGGGATGCTTCGCCGCGGAACACGACCTCGTCGAGCATTCGTTGTCGGATCAGGCTGGCCCGGGATTCCCAGTCGGCCCTCGACCGGATGACCGGCATTGGAGGAACCCGGCTCCCGGTGAACGAAATCACTTCCTGCAGTGGGATGCCGGGGCCAAGGATCTTGCTTTGCAACAACTCCTTGACGTCGGCGGGTGACGCCGGGGCCTGGAGCAGGACGATGAAGAGGGCCACCAGGGTGAGACGCATCAGGTACATCGAGACACCTCGCAGTGTGAGTCAATTCTCCGGTGCGACGCTGAGGAGTCGCACCGCGGAGTGATTGTGGTCACTCGAAGCAGGTGGCTGCAAGCGGGGCACTGCCCGGAGAAAGTGGAACCCCCTCGCAGATCGGCAGGCGGGCTCAAATCGGCTGTTCGGGACGCCGATGTGCCATCACCTGTCGTCTGCGAAGGGCCCGTCCCCCCCGACGAACTTCGCTGGTCGGCCGGTAGGCCGTTTGACGAAGCTCGCCCGGGTCATCGCCTGAAGCCGGAGCGCGACCGGAGGTGGGGGGAGAGGGACTGTGTCTGTGGGTTGGCCGAGAAGCATCTCGGGGAATTACGGTTGTGCGTCACCACCGACGTCTTGTTGTTCCTGCCTCTGCTGGTAGGCACGATCGGTGTTGTAGAGCAGGAATTCTGGGCCGGATGGGTGATACTGGACGTCGTCCTCGAGATAGTAGCCCGAGGGCAAGGTCTGTCCGCCCACGGTGGTTTGACATCCGGTCAATCCACTAACTCCGATGGCGGCCAGCAGGACAAGCCCACTAGCGAGACGTTTGCTGGAAGTCTTCATACGGTGTCTCGATTCTGGCTGTTGTTGGAGTCGTCCGACTCGATCAACAAATGAGGAGTGGCCGTTAAGACAGATCGGCCGCTACAACCAGAATCTTCGGCAAAACCGGCAAATTTTAACAAGCCGGTCGACAATCATCCGGGTCAGGCGTTCTTGAACACCCGCTGGAGTTCCTCGAGCGACGTTGTGCCGTCGGCGACAAGTCGCATGGCATCCTTCTGCAACGTGAGCATTTCACCCTGCCGTGCCAGGGCACGAACGGCAGCGACATCGCCGCCGGAGGCAATCAGTTGCTGCATGGCCTCGTTCACCTCAATCAGTTCAAAGATCGCCGTACGGCCGTTGTAACCGGAGTCGTTGCAGGCGAGGCATGGCTCCAGTTCCTCGCCCTGCTCTGCCATCTCCTTGGTGATGCGAGCCTTGCGGTACAATACGGGGATTTCTTCGGGGTCCAGTCCGATCTTTTTCAGCAGGTTTGGGTTTGGCTTGTAGGCTTCCTTGCACTCTTCACAGAGCCGGCGGATCAGTTTTTGGCTGATGACTCCACAAACCGATGCGGCTGCCCGAGCCGGGTCCCCAAGCCACTCGGCCCATTGCAAGAGACCTGCTGCGGCGTCCTTGGATGCGAATTCAGTCATGAACGTGCACTTGTCCAGGAAGCCGGCAATCACCTCGGCGGTTTCGGCATCCTGGATCGGGTCCACAAGGATCACGTCGGGTTCGACACGGACACACCGTCGCAGCGACTCCTGCAGGTCGTCTTCGGGATTTGTTTCAAATTCCGCAATGTTGATCAACTCCCGGCCCTGGGTGTCACAGACGGTCTGGATATCGCGGAGATAGGCATCCAGTCCACGGATCGAGGCGTACAGCGTTGACGTGACACCGGTGCGAGGTGGCCCGCAGGCGATGAAGAGTTTCTGGCTCTGCCCGGTCAGTTCCCGTACCTGCGCCTTCAACTCGTTGGTCATCCCGATGTCTTCGGGCCGCTCGAGTTGTTCATCGAGGTTCTGGATGTGGACGGTCAACCGTTCGACGCCACCGGAGAGTGGTTGCGTGTGGACCTGCAGTTCGAACTCGTCGCTTCCCAGTGACGCCTTGACCCCTCCGGCCTGTGGCTGGCTTCGCTCACTGGCCTTGATGCCGGCGAGCACCTTGGTCATCTGGGTCATGGCATGGGCTCGCTGCCGTGGGATTCGGCCGGCGGGCACGGGGATCCCATCGATCAGGAAGCCAATGGTGGCCCGATCGCCCTTGGGATCGATTCGAACGGTCTCGGCTCGTCTCGTCACCGCGTCGGTGAAAAGTTCCTTGATCGGCTCGAAGGCGGCGCGGACGAGTTTCTGGTTGGCTTCCACATCGAAGGGGACGCTGTTAGTCGCCCCCTGGAAGCGAATCAGTTCGACCTCGATGTCCTCGTCGGATCCACCGCCCTTGTTCTTGCCCTTCTTGCCGAACTTAAAGATCACCGTCAGTCTCCGGGACACTTGATCCGTTGGGTGTTCGATTCTGCCAAGTCAGACGTTTGTCGACAACAGGCCGTAGCCGATTAGCGTTGACTTGAGGTTGGTGAGTTCGCTGTCGCCCAGTGGGGTCATGGGCAGGCGGACTTCTCCTGAATCTCTCCCGAGCAGGCTCATGGCGGCCTTGATCGGAATCGGGTTGGTGGCCAGTCCGAGCAGATCTCGGCACAGTGGGAACAGGCGGGCGTGCCACGCTGTGGCCTCGACCATGTCCCCGTTCTGGAAGGCCACGAGCATCGCCTTGACATCATCGGGAATGATATTGCCCACCACCGAGACGACACCACTGCCTCCAATTGCCAGTAACGGCAGCGTCAGGCTGTCGTCGCCGGAGAGCACGGTCAGGTCCGAGAGGGCCAGGACCTGTGAGGCCTGGTCCATGGACCCGGTGGATTCCTTGACCGCGACGACGGTTTCGAGTTCGCCGATCCGGGCGATCGTCTCGGCTTCCATGTTCTTGGCCGTTCGCCCGGGGATGTTGTAGAGCACGATTGGCAGGTCGACGGCCTCGGCGATAGCCTTGTAATGCTGGTAGAAGCCCTCCTGGGTGGGCTTGTTGTAGTAGGGCGCGACGATCAACGCGCCATCAGCTCCGACGGATTGTGCAAACCGGGTGAGGCGAATGGCCTCCGACGTGCTATTGGATCCGGTGCCAGCCATGACCCGGACCCGGCCGGCGGCCTGTTCACAGACGACCCGGATAATCTGCTCGTGCTCGTCATGTGACAGCGTGGGGCTCTCGCCGGTGGTTCCCACCGGGCTGACGCAGTCGGTTCCACTTTCGGCGTGAAAATCGACCAGTGCTCTCAAGGCCGTCTCATCGACGTTTCCGTCGGTGAATGGAGTCACCAGTGCCACGGTCAAGCCGGCAAATTGGTCGCCCTTGCTTCCCATTGTCTCCCTTTCCCACATCTTCGGAGAGTGTTGGCGGCCAGACGTGGTTGACGCCCGGTCGCTTGCCGACACTCTCTCGTCGGGTTTCTAGCGATTCTTCCAGTCGACACCACTGGCCGCGGCCAGGGACAGTTCCAGGGCATGTGTGCCGTCGCGGCCATGCCCCTGGGCCTGCAGGCCCAGGTACAGCTGGTGCGAGAGTGCCAGTCCCGGCAGCGAGAGTCCCAGGGACTTGCCTTCCGACAGCGCGATGCTCATGTCCTTGATGAAGTGCTCGACAAAGAAACCGGGGTCGAAGTTGTTGTCCATGATCCGGGGGCCAAGGTTTGACAGTGACCAACTGCCAGCGGCACCGCTTCCGACGGATTGCAGAACGGTTGGCAGATCCAGGCCCGCTTTCTGTCCGTACAACAGGGCTTCGCAGACGCCGATCATGTTGGTGGCGATCAGTATCTGGTTGACCATCTTGGTGTGCTGGCCGGCTCCGGCCCCTCCCTGGTGCACGATCGTGCCGCCCATCGCGTCCCAGCAGGGTTGCAGCGCGGCGACCACGTCGTCATCGCCACCGATCATGATCGAGAGTGTCCCGTTGGTGGCACCGACATCACCACCGGACACCGGGGCGTCGACGCTGTAAACGCCCTGTTCCTGGGCGGCTTCGTAGATTTCGACTGCCAGTGACGGTTCGCTGGTGGTCATGTCGACCAGCACATTCCCGTCTTTTGACCCGGCCAGTGCGCCGTCTTCACCGAGCATGACTTCGCGGACATCGGCCGGAAATCCAACGATGGCGAAGACCACGTCGGAGGCCTCGGCGACGGCCCGGGGCGAATCGGCCCACTGGGCACCCTTGTCGAGCACTCCCTGGGCCTTGTCCTTGGTTCGTGAATAGACGGTGGCCTGGAATCCAGCGTCGATCAGGTGTCCGACCATGCTGGCGCCCATCACGCCGGTGCCGATCCAGCCGATGCGAGTTTCGCCGGGGACGATTGAAGGTACTGCCATGTTTCGAGATCCGTGTGGAGATGTCTGGTGGCCAATCGGTGCGCGAACGGCCAGTCTAGCAGAGCCCCCAGCCAATTTCACTCGTCGTGCCTCAGGTCGAATCGCTCTCGCAATTCCGGTGGCAACAACGGACACGACTCGGATCGGCGGCCGAATAGTCGGTACCGGATCGAGGCCAGAAACCGGTATCCCAGGTCGGTCAGTGGCCGAGGGATCGGTCGTGCAAACGCCGCCGCCAGACGCCACCAGCCACCCAACAGCCGTCCACACTCGATAGCCGCACTGGACCTGCTCAGAACCCGGCCATCGGGTGTCACCACGATGATGCTGTCGGGCAAATTCTCCCTTTGGGTGGCATCGATCGTCTCCCGGAATCCAGTGCCTCCCAGCGGGGCCAATCGGATCGGGTTGTCGTGACGGTCTTCGGCCAGTGCCAGGCGGACGCAGCGGTGACAGAGTCCGCAGTTGCCATCGTAAAACAGCCAGGTCGGGCCGGTTCCGTCGCCCGGTTCGCCGTGGTGACGACCGGGTGGAATCCAGCCCGGGTCGCTGGCAAGCAGCCACGCTGGTACCAGTCCCGCCAGCGACCAATCCGCCGTGCCGGAGAGTAGCATTCCGATCCAGCTTGCGGTGGTGAAAAACCAAGCCAGCCGACGGGTCCTGGGGAGGCATGCCAGCACAGTGGCGGCCACCACGCCACCACGATTGGCCAGGCTGATCCAGGTGGAGTCGCCGGGGCGTGGATCAAACACGATCAAGACGGTTGCAGTCAGCAGGACCAACCAGGTTCCCAGGTACAGCCACCCCGGTAGTCTCCAGCCGCCGTCGGGATCGATGCGGCCCGCTGCCATGATCGAGCCGAACGGGGCCACCGGAGCCACGGCGTGCAAGAGCATCGCTGCGACCAGGGGCCACAGGCTGTCCGGGAGGCTGGCGTCCTGGACGATCAGGCCCACGGTCACCGTCGCCAGGAGTGCCGCGGCGGGTCCGTCAAACCAGCCGAAGATCACCGGGACCGACAGAACCATCGCGGTGACGCAGAGGGCCAGCAAGCTGATGTCTCCACCGGCACCCGCCAGTTGCCAGGTCGCCAGGACCAATGCCGACAGTCCCAGCAGTACTCGCCACACGCTGTACTGGCCGCCGGTCCAGCCGTTGTCTCGCCAACCGTTCATGGATCGAGATTAGAACACCCGGCCGACAAGGCGACAAGTTGTGGTGAACGAATCGCCGGACAGGCCTAGGTGGTCACCGTTCCGGAGAGATGCTGGACCCAGGCGGGGGGCAGATTCACGAAAACCCAACTGGTCCGCACCCGGCGTTGCCGGCAGTGGTTCTTCATGATGCTGGCGATCCGGTTGACACGGCCACGGTCCTCGCGGCCAGACACCACTTTTCGCATCGGTCGCATGTACATGTACTCGAAGTACGACAGGGTGCCCTCGGGAGCGAGCAGGCGGAAATACGCGTCAAAGAGTTCATCAACGAGTTCCGACGAAAAATTGTTCATCGGCAGTCCGGAAATGATCACGTCGTAAGGTGACTCGGAAACGAATTCCTGCAGGGGCACCGCGTGGACATTGGCCGATTCTGACAACCTCGCGAAGGTGGGGTTGTCGGTGAACTGACGAACAAGCAGGTCGGCGAAGGCCTGGTTGATTTCCACCAGGTCGAACGTGTCACCGGGCTCGAGCAATTTCACGATGCGACGCGTCACCGCCCCGGTTCCCGGCCCCACTTCCAGCACGCGGACCGGGCGGTCGAGTTGTTGCTTGAGCCGTGCTAGTGGACCGGCCTGTGCCCGGGCCAGGAATCGGCTGGAAGGTGCGATGGCACCAGTCGTGTGATAGTGGTCACGGGCCTGACGAAAAAACGCCAACCGATCTCGCCACGACCTCCCCATCCTGAGCAACTCCGCTTTCAACTGACCGTCGAAAATCCGTTCAATTCTCGTTTCCGACTCGTTTTTTCTTCTCAGCTCCGGGCCGCACGCGGGGGGACTCGGGAGGACGTTCTCGCAATCGCTGGTTGCCCGCTTGCAAGCCTCGCTGGAATTCCTCGGGCGAAATCTTGGTGTCCTTGTTGGTGTCGAGTCGCGTGAGACGCTCTCGCAAGAGCGCGGGCACCTCGGATGACTCGAGCTGCCCATTCCCGTTGCGGTCGAGCCTTTGAAAGAGACGTCCACCAGGCTGCTGGGGAGCGGCTTTCTTCTGGGCCGACAGAGGTCGGGCGGGGCGTTGTGGTCGGGTTCCGGGTGGTGTGTCGGGACGCTGTGCTGGTCCCGTTGCGGTCCCGGGCTGACTGCCAGGTCGGCTACCAGACCGACTGCCAGTTCGACTGCCAGACCGGCTGCCTGACCGGCTGCCGAAGAATTCCCTGAGGTCAAGCTGGCCGTCGCCGTTGGCGTCCAGTTGCTCGAATTTCGAGACGGCCTTGGTGAGTTCTTCACGGCTGATACGGCTGTCGCCATTGAGATCAAGAGCCCGGAAGATGCCGGGGGCAGTCCTGGCATCGCGTGGACCTTCGGGGCGCGGTCGCTGTTCGGACGGCTCCGGTCGCTGTGATGACAGCGATTCGAGATATTCCTTTTTGGTGATCGATTCGCCGGGTTTCTTTTTCAACCGGCGGGCGAGGAAGGTGAACAGTCCGCGGGAGTTTTCGGGAAATTCTTTTTCGGTCAGGATCCCGTCCTTGTCACGATCGAGTCGATCGAAAAACTGTGCACGTCGAGCCTGGTCATTGATCGGTTGGTCGTTCGGGGGCGACTGGGACCGGCTCTTGGATGATTTCGGTTGGCTGCGGACTGGTCGGGACTGGTACATCTTGGCGTAGTCGTCTCGGTCGAGACTGTCCTTGCCGATTTGCTTGAGGTACCCCGCGATCCGCTCGCGGACGCCCTGGGGAAACTCTCCGACGGACAGCTTGCCATCCTTGTTCTTGTCGAGTCGTACAAAAGACTGGCTGGGCGCGGGTGATGTTCTGCTGGCCGATCGCCCCTGTCGTGTTCTCGAACGGCTGGGGGTGACGGGCTGCTCGGGTTGCAGTGATGAGAGGAATTCTTGTCGGGTCAGCCGACCGTCCTTGTTGCGGTCACCGATCCGGATCAGTCGATCGAAGGCCTTGGCCTGGGCGGCAGGGATTTCCTTGGCGACCAAAACGCCATCTTTGTTCGTGTCGAGTTGATCGAACAGGGAGGCCGGGTTCGCCGATGGCTTGGCCCGTTCCTGGGATTTTGGCTGGCCTGTTCTGGCCGGGGTCTTGGCCGCCGGTTTCTGGTCCTGGGCTGTCAGGAACAGCGGTGTGGCCATCACTGTCAACAGCACAAGCAACAGGCGACGGTCAGAATGCAATGGTCGGATCAGCATGGTTGGCTCCCGAAATGAACGCACGCACGATATCGAGAATAAAACACCGGGCTCGTGGCGAAGTTCCACGGCCCGGTGATTCCATTGTGACTCATCGGTGATGGATGACTGTCCCGTCGACTACTTGGAAGTCTTTTTTGGTGAGAAGGTGACCATCACCGCTCCGTTTTTGTCGGGGATGATGTAGCTGCCCGAGGAGAGCAGGTATTTCTCGATGACCGTGAACGGAGGCAGTTTCTTGAAGTCGATGGCAACAGGTCCCTGGGCGTCGGCTCCGGGGAACCCGGCTCCGGGAGCACCTGGTGGGAAGTTGCCCGACCGGATCAATTGGTAGACCGATCCGATTTGTGCGTTCCCCTTCGAGTAGCCGATCGAGGAGGCCTGGGCCGGGAAGAAGGTGGCCATTCGCTTGTAGTCGGCACTTCCAGAGAGTGGCTCGACATCACCGCGGATGGCCTGTTCGAGCAAGGTTTCGGGGACGCCAACCATCAGGTTGCCTTTGACGACCGAGATCCCGATGTCGGTGCTGCCGGCGCCACCCAGTTGGGCCGGCGATGGCAACACGTAGATCGTTTCTCCCCGGAAGTCCCGGGTCGTGATTGGGGCGCCCGGGGTGTTGACCAACTTGGCGATGGTGGCCTTGAGTCCGTCGACGTTTTTCACTCCCAATGCAAACAGCATTCTCTGGCCCGGCAGGTCTTCGGCCTGTTCGGGTTCGGTCGTGTCGGTCACCAACTGGATCCGTCCAGTGAGGTGGTCGACAAGATCTTTCTTGGGGTGAATCATCGGGCCCGCCGGGTCATTGGCCAGTTGAGCCATCAGGTTGTCGAACGTGCCGGGACCCTGGGGGTTGAACGAATCGACCAGGGTCGAGATGCCGCGCCAGGCGGCCTGGAGGTCCCAGTTGAATGACGAGTAGGAGGCGGCGTTGGCCGGCACCCACTTGGGTGGAGATTGGGCTGTGGCGGGGAACTTGAGCAGGTCGAGGGCACCGGTGCGGGGGGCATCGACGTAGACCACCCACCGACTGATTTCCTCGTACTTCGGCGTGCCCATGTTCACGGTGCCGCCGACGGCCTTGATCTTGTCGAGGCCGAGCGTTGGCAGAAAACCAAGCACCAACTGGGCCTGGAAATTGTTGGGATCAATGCCGTTGATGATCCCGGTGGCTGTCGAGATCGGGTCGAAGTACCACTCGACGACCGGAGCCGCTCCGTCACCGGCGCCTTTTTCGGCGATGTAGCGATAGACCGGGTTGTCGCCAAATGTCCGGGAGTGCTTGCCGTCCCAGCGAGCGATGACCGACTTGAGCGTGTCGGCGCCGTTGCCCAGAACCAGAGTGGTGTCCTTGACGAACCAGCCGACCTTGGAAAACGTTTTCACCAGGTTGGACTGGGCGGAGGGTGCACTACCGGCGGGAGCTTCGGGCACGGGAAGTTCGAAGTTGGTGATCGAGAAGTCCCCGACATCCACCTGGGTTTTTTTTGCTCCGGAGTTGGAGAGTCCCTCAGCCGCCTTGGCTGTCAACTTGTCGATTGTCGAACGGCTCTTGCCAAAATCGACCATCAGCACGTAGCCAATTCCCTTGGGGCCTCCGGCCATAATGGCCAGGGTGACATTGCCGTTGGGAATGGCCATCAGTTCCTGGAGGTTGATTCCGCCCATCGCCTCGGATTCCTTCGAGGCCGAGGCCAGAGCCGCCTTGACGTCGGCGATGAAGTCGGCCATCGCGGGGTCCTTGACCATTCGGCCGAACGGCGAGGATTCGAACCGCTTACCCAACTCGGTGGCATCGGGCACCGACACGTAAAACACGACCTGTGGCGGCAGTCGTTTTGGAGCCGAGACACGCGTGTCTTGGGCCGGAGACGATGTGGCCAGCATGGACAGAACGAGAAGGCTGGCGAATGCCTGTCGGGGGAGTGAACGGATCATGGCGAATCTCTTCAGCGAAAGGAGAAAAAGGACGTGTTCGTCGAACGGCCTGTCATTCGATGTGGAACGAGCAATCTTACTCACCACAACAGTTTCGGTGATTGCGGCCCGAAACGGCAAGGGTCTCGTGACGATGATTTCTGAATTCGGTGTCGATCGGTGGCTACTTGTCCGTGGCCCCGGTGGGTGGCGGATTGGGGTTCTTTCTACGGGGGGCGTCCTGGTATCTGAAGCCGGTATTGGGGTTGTCCTTGTCGAAGGCCCAGGCGTCGTTGTTGTCCAGGAAGTGCTTGACGTACACCGACGGGATGGCAAACCCCAGGCCCTCACCGGAAGGAATCCCCATGTTGGTGACTCCGATCACTTCCCCACGGCTGTTGAACAGCGGACCGCCGCTGTTGCCCGGGTTGATCTGTGCGGTCATCTGGATGTAGGCCAGCCCGCTGAAGTTCCTGTTCCGGGTACTGACAATCCCTCGTGAAACGCTGCGTTCCAGGCCCAGCGGATTCCCGATCGCAAAGACCTCATCCCCCTCGCGGTGATCGTGTGCCCCGGTGATCACCACGGTCTTGAAGACCTGGTCTTTCCGCCTGGGGATTTCCAGCAGGGCGAGGTCGAAAAAGGGATTCAGCGCGAGGATCTTGACCTTGTCGATTCGTGTTCGCGTGAACTTGCCGTCCTTGTCGCGATCGAAGATCACTACCGCGATCCGGGTCTCCTTTTCGACCACGTGGTAGTTGGTCACACACAGGCCCTTGTCATTGACGATGAAACCCGACCCCAGCCCACTGGGTGTCTGCACGAGCACGACAGCAGCACCGAAGTCACGAGCCAGTTCCTTGATCGGCTTGACCGGCATCTTCCCGGTGGCGTAGATGCGTTTCCTGTCGACCTGGGCCTTGGTTGCGGCGGCAGTCGCGTTCTTGGCGCGCGAGGCGATCTTCTCCAGCGGAACTCTCAGCACGTCGACCCCGACATCCAGAAACAGCGCGTTGTCGGTTTCCTTGAGTACCGGAGCCTCGATTTTCTGGCCAGATTTCAAGGTGATCACGTCCGCATTCGTGGTGAGTGCCAGGGCGGCCACCAGCACGATTGTCAGCGATGTGACGGTCCTTCGAACAGTAAGCACTCCACGCATGGTCTATCTCCGCCCCATGTGGCATTGTGTACAGAGTTGGTCGATCTTGCCGATCGCCTTGTCGTAATCGGCGAACGTTTCGGAGGCGACCGCTTTTTCAACGATCAGGCAGGCGCCGAGCATGTCGTCGGCGTGTTTGACGAAGTCCTCGTCGTCGGCGTACCCGTAGCCTTCTTCCTTGATCACCCTCGCCAGTACTCCCAGCACCGCCGCCTCGTGCCGGACCTTGGCGGCGTTTTCCTTGTACGATTCCTCGTCCCGGGCATTTCCCTGGATCCACTTGAAGCCACGGTCGATCCGTTGCATCAGGTGGCCGAAATCGGCGACATCAGAGAAGGCCGCCTGGTCCTTCGAATCGGGCAACTCGGCCGGGCTGCCCCCGTCGAGGATCTCGATGATTGTCTCGAATGGCGTTTTGACCTGTTCGAAGGACTTGCGACCTCTGGCGAGTTTTTCGGTGAGCATCTGGCCGGCGAGATCGCGCACGAACCGGGCGTTCTTCTTCCAACTGATGTCCTCGGAATGTTCCGCAGCGACACTGGCCAGTATCGCCAGGGTGGCCCCATCGGGAGGGATGGCTGCCAGGCCCGAATTGAACTTGCCGACATTCTGGAGATGGGCGTTGAGGCTGTTGCGGATCGACTTCACTTCCGATTTCAACGGCTCGATCCCGATCACCGATTTCCAGTCGGCGGCCGCAGTCGCGTCAGCGGGTGTCTCGGACTTGGTGGGTGTTTTGCTGCCGGTGTCCTTGGTGGCTCCCGGGTCGGTCATTGGCCCCCCGGCCACGGTCTTGGTCCCGACAGGTCGTCGATCCGCCGCCACCGAGAGCGGATCCTCGAAGAAAATGTCGCGCGGCACATCGCCGATCCATTGTTTGCCGCCGATCACGCGGGCAACCTGTTGGGCTCCGACCGGAGCCCGTGCCGCGGTCTTGGCAGCGCCAGCGGGTTGGGTGGCGTTTGTTTTTCCACTCCCGTCGACAACCGGCTCGCCGCCACCACAACCGGTAAGAGCCCAGGTGGTGGCCAGGGACAGGCTCAGAATCAGACGAGGACAGACGCGTTGTGGCATCGTGGTTTCTTGTTCGTGGAAGCGAGCGGGGA
>CAWVUS010000002.1:0-63261 GCA_963933195.1 uncultured Planctomycetaceae bacterium | reverse complement strand
TCGAGGACGATTAGCTCAGCCCGGTTAGAGCGCCACGTTGACATCGTGGAAGTCACTGGTTCAAATCCAGTATCGTCCACTTCGGCGGCCAGCAAGACAAAAATGGCCCGGCATGTCCTCATGCCGGGCCATTTTTTTGCATGGATGCTGGCCATCACCGCCGCGTGGGCGGTACCGTGCGAGGCGGAGTGCCACGATTCGTTTTTCGTGGGACCGTGGCGTTGGCCGGTCGGACTCCCGAGGCGGACTTGGCGGCTGCCGGACGAGCAAACCCCGCCTGCTGCGTCCGTCGGGCAGAACCCGTCGTCCTATTCAACAAGTAGTTGTCGACACGGGTCCGCTCCTTGATCGCCAGCAGATGCCGGGCCATCGAGGCCTGGGATTTCTGTTCAGTCACCATTTTGATCAGGTAATCTCGAACGTCTTTCAACGCAAACTCGGGCTTGGTGTGTCCCTCGCACTTGAGAATCCCGTACCGGGACTGGGTGGGCGGCCCGTACTGGACAATTGCCGAAACCTCACCCACCCGCAACTTGAAAGCCGCCGCCTCGAGCTTGGGGAACTCATGATGGCGACGGATCGGTGGGATCAGACCTCCCAGTGACCGGCTGTTGGGTTCGATCGAATCCCGCTTGGCAATCCTCTCGAAATCATCCGGAGTCTTCTGGAGTGTATTCCAGGCCTCGTTGGCGCGACGGATGTTCTCGTAAGCGATCAACCGCACTTTGACCCGGGCACCGAAGTGGTGTTCGTACGCTGTTTTCAGGTCCTGCTCGGTGATTGAAACCGATGCACCGACCAACTTCTTCATGGCCATCGCCGGCCAAATCCGGTTCCGGTGGTACTGTGCCGGGGTGATGTTATGCCGCGCCTTGAGAATCTGGTACCACTGCGATGGCTCCATCCCGGTCTCCTTGCACAACCGCACCACCTCCTGCTTGACCTCGGTGTCATTCACGGTGATCCCCAGTCGCGCACACTCCATCTCGATCACCTTCCGGTTGACCAATTCGTCGAGCACTTCGCCACCGATCCTGGCAATACACTCCCGCGCCAGTTCGTCACGACTGATGAAATCTGTTCGGCCGCCGGCGGTCGAAATCCGGGCCATGTTCTGAGCCTTGCGAACCGTCTGCACGCGGGCCTTGCCCGCCACCTGCTGAGCCTGGCTGCGGGGAATCCGCTTGACCTGGGCAACTCCCTCGGTCGGAGTCCGGGTCTGCCACGCTACCGCCGCAACCAACGCGACAACCAACGTGCCCCCCAAAACGAGCAGCAAACGTGGTGATTCCAGGAGATAGGACAACCGCCCCTTGATCACGCGAGAAATCCTCGTGACCGGTTCGACCGCTGCTTCGGGCTGCGATTCGAGATCTGCCTGTTGCTCCAACTGTCCGTCCATGTGCCGTCCCTTCACAACACCTCGTCAACTGCATCGACACACCGATCGCCATCGACCGGGGGCGCGGGACTCTAGTTCAGCCGACTTCGGATGGTCAACATCGCTTCACATCACCGGCCGGCGTCTCTGGAATTTCTCGCAAGACTTGCCCATCTGCAACGAATGACTCTCGACCTCACCGTGTTTCATCCGGTCACGTTGTTGAATGGCAACACCGTGCAGCTATACAATTCGCAGGCGTCGACCTGCTGGCCGAACACACGAGAATTCTTCAACTCTGGAGACAACCGCGATGGGTTTTTTCGACAAGCTCAAGGGTGAGTTGATCGATGTCATCGAGTGGGGCAACCAGGAGCCACACGTGCTCGTCTGGAAGTTCCCCCGATACAACAACGAGATCAAAAATGGCGCCCAGCTGATTGTCCGCCCGGGACAACAAGCCATCTTCGTCCACGAAGGGCAAATCGCCGACGTTCTCGACCCCGGACGCTACGAGCTCGACACCAATAACGTTCCGCTACTCAGTACGCTGCAGGGTTGGAAACACGGGTTCCAGAGCCCGTTCAAGTGCGACGTGTTCTTCATCGGCACCCGCCAGGCCACCGACCTCAAGTGGGGAACGCCCAACCCGGTGCCACTGCGAGACCCCGATTTTGGCACGATCCGGATTCGCGCCTTCGGCAGCTACACGCTGAAGGTCATCGACCCCAAGCCACTGCTCGAGGAAATGGCCGGGTCGCAAGAACAGTTCGACTTCTCGGCTGTTGACACGTTGCTGCGAAACCTGATCGTCCAATCCTTCAGTGAACACGTCGCCGAGTCCAACATCGCGGCATTCGACCTGGCGGCCAATTACTCCGAGGTCGCCGAGGGCACTCGCGAAAAGGTCTGCGAGAGGATCGACGACGAGTACGGATTGGAAGTGACCCAGTTGATGGTCGTCAACGTGTCGTTTCCCGAGGAAGTCGAAAAGGCCATCGACTCCCGGGCCGCGATGGGTGCCATCGGCAACATGCAACAGTTCCAGCAGTACCAAATGGCCAATGCCATGCCAGAAATTGCCAGCAACCCGGGAGGTGGAACGGCCGCCGATGGGATGGGGCTGGGGATGGGCCTCGCGATGGCCGGACAAATGGCCGGGGCAGTCGGCCAGGCCAGTGGGGCGGCAGCCCCGCCGCCGGTGCCCGCGCCAACCGGATTCCACGTCGCCGTCGGAGGTGCCACACAGGGCCCCTTCCAGATCGGCCAACTGGGCGACAAGGTCACCCCCGAGACGCTCGTTTGGAGCCAGGGCATGGCTGCCTGGACACCCGCGGCCCAGGTCCCACAACTGGCCGGACTCTTCGCAACGCCACCTCCCCCGCCACCACCGCCGCCGCCGCCGGCCTGAACGTGAACACCGAAGCGATCGTCTCACTTCTCCAGTGACCACAAAAGTGGTCACCGCCTCCCTGTCCGGGCATCCACCCCGACCGGTCCACCCCGACCGGTCCGCCACGGTCGGGCCACCGGCTGGATGTCACAGCGTTGCATGGCGGTCAAAACGGCTCTACAACCGACGGTCCATCAGTCGAGATCGGCTCTCCCGAGGACACCCCGATGGCCCAACTCAACGACAACTACCTGAAGCTCCAGGCCGGCTACCTCTTTCCCGAAATCGGTCGCCGGGTCAACTCGTTCATCGAGGCCAACCCCGACGCCGACGTGATCCGACTGGGAATCGGTGACGTCACCGAACCGTTGCCTCCGGCAATCATCGCCGCCATGCACGACGCCGTCGACGAGATGAGCCACCGGGACACGTTCCGGGGCTACGGACCCGAACAGGGGTACGAATTTCTCCGCGACACGCTCGCCAGCCAGGCATTTGGTTCTCGTGGTGTCGACGTGTCCGCCGATGAGATCTTCATCTCCGACGGATCCAAGTGCGACACCGGCAATATCCTGGACATCTTCGGAGCCGGGAACACCGTCGCGGTGATCGACCCGGTCTACCCGGTCTATGTCGACACCAACGTGATGGCCGGACGCACTGGAAATGCAACCGGGGACGGGCGGTTCGAGGGACTGGTGTACCTGCCCGTCACCGCCGAGAACAACTTCGTGGCCCCACTGCCCGACCGGCCTGTCGACCTCGCTTACCTCTGTTACCCCAACAATCCCACCGGGACCGTGGCCAGCCGAGACACACTGACCGCGTGGGTCGATTACGCCCGTGCCAACGACACGATTCTCCTGTTCGATGCCGCCTACGAGGCCTACATCACCGACCCAGAGATCCCCCATTCGATCTACGAGATCGACGGAGCCCGCGAGGTGGCTATCGAGTTTCGCAGCTTCAGCAAGAATGCCGGCTTCACCGGCATCCGCTGTGCCTGCACGGTCATCCCCCACGAACTGACCGGCACCACGGCAACGGGCGAACGGATCGAGGTGCACGGCCTGTGGAACCGGCGACACAGCACCAAGTTCAACGGCGTCTCCTACCCCGTTCAACGCGGTGCCGAAGCCGCTTACAGTTCCGATGGGCAGGAGCAAGTCGGCGAATTGATCAGCTTCTACCTCGAAAATGCCAGGCTGCTCCGCGAAGGACTCCAGGCGGTCGGAATCTCCGTCGTCGGTGGAATCAACGCGCCCTACGTCTGGCTCAAGACACCCGGCAACGTCGACAGCTGGACCTTCTTCGACCAATTGCTCCAACAGGCCCACCTGGTTGGTACACCCGGCAGTGGTTTTGGAGCATCCGGTGAAGGGTACTTCCGGCTGAGTGCCTTCAACAGCCGGGACAATGTGCAGGAGGCTGTGCGACGGTTCCAGCAACTGGTCGCCTAGCCGAACTGGGCAGCGATCGGTTCAAGCTCCGCTCGCCGCGCCCGGCTCATCATCCACCCCGGCTTCAGTCCCGGTTCCAGTCCCGGTTCCAGTCCCGGTTCCAGTCCCCAGCTCGGGTTCGGGCTCGGATTCCTCCACCACGCTCGGCGTCACAAACGTCCCGGGCTTGATCTGCGGGCCGGTGGTGTGTTCATCAAGAATCCGCTTGAGGTGATCCGAGTCCATCACCTCGATCTCAACCAGTTCATTGGTGAGATGATCGAGCAATTCCCGGCGGGCACCCAGGACATCACGAACCGTCACCGACGCCTCGTCAACGATCCGCTTCACCTCGGTCTCGATCTCGCGAACCGTCTCGGCACTGTGCACTGTCTCGTTGCGAAACGCCTGGGGTCCCAGGAACGTCGGCCCCACGTTCTTCTCGCCGTAAAACACCCGTCCCATTTTCCGGCTCATTCCGAAATCGGTGACCATCCGCCTCGCGATGTCGGTCGCCCGTTGCAGGTCGTTCTGGGCACCCGTCGAGGTCTCCTGGTAAACGATTTCCTCGGCAATAATCCCACCCAGCAGACAGCAGATCTGGTTCTCGAGTTCCGACTGCATCACCAGCTGTTTCTCATCGTTGGGCCGATGCATGGTGTATCCGAGTGCACCATAGCCACGAGGAATGATCGAGATCTTGTGGACAGGATCGGTGTTGGGCAACACGCAGGCCACCAGGGCGTGACCACACTCGTGATAGGCCACCCGCAATTTCTCTTCCTCGTGAATGATCCGCGTCTGTTTCTCCAAACCGGCGATCACCCGTTCCACGCCCTCTTCGAATTCCGCCATGGTGACGCGTTTCTTGTCACCACGAGCCGCCAGCAGGGCTGCCTCGTTGACCAGGTTGGCCAGGTCGGCCCCGACAAATCCCGGCGTGATCTTGGCCAGCCGCCCCAGGTCCACACTGTCGTCCATCTTGATCTTGCCGGCATGGACCTTGAGAATCGCCTCGCGTCCCTTGATGTCGGGACGGTCCACCAGCACGTGACGGTCGAACCGGCCGGGCCTCAAAAGCGCCGGATCGAGTGTCTCGGGACGATTGGTCGCCCCCATCACGATCACGCTCTGCTCGGTCGAAAACCCATCCATTTCAACCAGCAATGCATTGAGCGTCTGCTCGCGTTCGTCATGACCACCGGGCATCCCGCTGCCACGGACCTTGCCCAACGCATCGAGTTCATCGATGAAAATAATCGCCGGCGAACGGGTCGCCGCCTGCTGGAACATATCGCGGACCCGGGCGGCACCGACCCCCACAAACATCTCCACGAAATCAGATCCACTGAGACTGTAGAACGGCACCCCGGCCTCGCCGGCGACCGCCTTGGCCAGGAGTGTCTTGCCCGTCCCCGGAGGGCCGACCAGCAGCACGCCACGGGGAATGCGGCCTCCCAGGGCCTGGTACTTGCCCGGGTTCCGCAGGAATTCGACGACCTCCCGCAATTCCTCGACAGCCTCGTCGATTCCCGCCACTTGCTGAAAACTCGAGTCAATTTCTTCCTGGGCATACAGCCGCGCTCGACTGCGACCAAACGACATCGCCGACCCAGCCCCACCAACCCGGCGAAACAGCAGCAAGAACAGGAACAGCAGGAACACGATCGGCAGCAAGAAAATCAACACCGCCTGCCATTCCGATGGCGGTCCCGCGTAGCCGTAGACAATTTTCTGGGCCTGCAGTGCCTCGGTCAGTCGCTTGAGGTCACCCTCGGAGGGCTTCACGAACGGCACCTGGAAAAACTGTGTCTCCGGGTTGTCCGGCTTGTTTTTGACCTTGGGCTTGTCCTGGAACTTGATGTAGTCGGTGCCGATGACCAGTTCGAAGACATTGTTTTTGTGGAAACGACCCACCATCTCGTCCTTGTCGTTGGCGTCGTGGCGTTCCAGTTCCATCACGAACTCGCTGAAAGCCAGTTCCTCACCCGATCGGTTCTGGTTGAAGACGCTGAAGACAATCAACGCGATCGCGCCAAAAATCATCAGGAACCAGAACAGGTTGCTCGATGGCTTCTGCTCACCACGCTTCCCACCGCCTGGTCCATCCAAACCGGGTGGACGGTCACCGGGTGGACGGTCGCCGGGTGGGGGCGGTTCTTGGGGCGGTGGAGGAGACGGGTCGGAGTTGCTCATCAGCATCGCTATCCAAGGAAGTGCAATTCCACTGTAGAACCGGCAGGGGGGAAGGGTCAACCATCGCCATGGACACCCCGCTTGTCGCCTCCGTGACCACCGTCCTAGAATGGCGGCACATTCCATCCCAATTCCAGCCCGGCATTTCCATTCCGATGAACCGCATCGCCGTTCTTGGTTCCACCGGCTCAATCGGAACCAGTTGCCTCGAAGTGATCGCGGCGCATCCATCCGAGATGACGCTGGTGGGTGTCTCGGCACACAGCAGTTGGGAATTGCTCGGGCGGCAGTCCGCCACTTTTGCCCCCCGCTACGCGGTTCTTTCCGACTCGTCACTGGAAGGTCATGTCGACACGTCAGTCTTCGACAGCCGCACCGAGTTGATGTTTGGGGACGAAGGCATCCACAGGCTGGTCACCGACGACGACGTCGATGTGGTCGTGACGGGCATCGTGGGAGCCGCCGGACTGCGGGGAACCTGGTCGGCGTTGGAGAGTGGCAAGCGGGTGGCTGTGGCCAACAAGGAGACGTTGGTCGTGGCCGGGCCATTGGTGATGGAACTGGCCCGCCAGCGCGGCGCCGAGGTGATCCCCGTCGACAGCGAACACAGCGCGATCTTCCAGGCCCTGCAGGCAGGACAGGCCCGGGAAGTCCGGCGGGTCGTGCTCACTTCCAGTGGTGGCCCCTTCCGGGGAGCCAGCCGGGATCAACTTGCCGAGGTCACTCCCGAGCAGGCCCTCGCGCACCCGACCTGGCAGATGGGGCCCAAGATCACCGTCGACAGCGCGACGATGATGAACAAGGCCCTGGAAATCATCGAGGCCCGGTGGCTGTTTGGGATCGAGTTCGACCAGATCGAGGTTGCCGTGCATCCCCAGTCCATCGTGCACTCGATGGTCGAGTTCATCGACGGATCGGTTATCGCACAACTTTCGCCGCCAGACATGAAATTGCCGATCCAGTACGCTCTGACTTATCCCAACCGGGCCCCCGCCACCACGACCTCGCTGGACTTCAACACCGCCTTCTCACTCGACTTTGAACCGCCCGATCTCGAGGCGTTTCCCGCCTTGGGACTTGGCTTCGAGGTGGCCCGGCAAGGCGGGACTGCCGGTGCAGTACTCAATGCCGCCAACGAAACTGCGGTTGAACGTTTCCTTGACGGGCGACTCGGTTTCGACGACATTCCCCGGTTGTGCCAGGATGTCCTGGACAACCACAATTTTGACTCATCCCCGGACCTCAATGCCCTGCTCGAGCAGGACCGTCGGGCCCGGACGGAGGCACAGCGTTGGTGACCCTGGCCCATCTGTTGGCCGTCTCGATCGGCTCGATTCTTTACGTCGCCGCCGGTATCGGACTGGTGATCTTCTTTCACGAACTCGGACACTTTGCCGTCGCGAAGTGGTGCAACGTCTGTGTCGAGAGGTTCAGCATCGGCTTCGGACCCGTTCTCTGGCGAACCAAGCGGGGCGAGACCGAGTACGCACTCTCGCTGGTCCCCTTCGGCGGCTACGTCAAAATGCTCGGCCAGGACGACATCGACCCCAGCCAACTCTCCAGTGACGAAATCGCCCAAGACCCGCGGAGCTACTCCGCCAAGTCCGTTCCCCAGCGGATGGCCATTATCTCGGCTGGCGTGATCATGAACCTGATCACCGGTCTGCTGTTCTATGCCTCGGCGTTCGGCCTGGGAATCGAGACCTCTCAACCGGTCGTCGGACTCGTCGAGGTCGGGCTTCCCGCCTGGGAAGCGGGGATGGAACGCGGTGACCGGGTACGACGGATCAACGGCGAGTCGATCGCATCCTTCGATGACATCATGCTCGAAGTCGCCCTGGCGCAAAGCGACAGGCCGCTCTTCCAGGCTCCAGAGACCATGGCCGATCTGCTGGAGAACGGCCCGGTCTCCGAAACGCTCCGGGACAAATTCGCCAAACGGGATATTCGGCTGCCCCACGACGCCGTCGTCGTCGAGTCCACTCCAAGCCAGTGGTCGATCACGAGCGGACTGACCCAGTTGTTTGAACTTGAAAAATCCGGTTCCGAGATCGCCGTCGTCGGCAACATGCTGAAGATCGAGGGCACCCGTGGCACGGTCGAGATGACCTGGAACGTGCTCCCGCGCGGCAAGGGAACCGGACGCCGGATCGGACTTCATCCCGAATACGACACCCGGTTAGCAGGAAACCCGGACATCGGCCCTCCGGGTTGGCCCGCCTCGAACGCCAAGCCCGCACTGGCCCACGACGACCGACTCAAACAAATCGACGACCAGCCCATCGAAACCGTCTCCCAGATGCGGACCCACATCGCGCGACACGCCGATCATGAACTGGTCTACCGGGTCGAACGTACCGGGACCCAGGAACTGGTCGACATCACCGTGCCGGCCAGGCGGTTTCGTACGCTGGGCCTGTCGATGGACATCGGGCGAATCACCGCAATCCGCGGCCGGTCACCGGCTGAAACCGCCGGACTGAAGGTTGGCGACAAGCTGATCACAATCGACGGTCGCGACATCGGCAAAGCCATCAACCCCCTGGAACTCCCCAATCTCCTCGCCGATCTGCACGGACAAAACGTGACGATCGAAGTGCTACGCGAACAGGCGACCGGAAAACCCGAAACCATTTCGCTGTCCGTCACGCCCGAAGACCGACCCGGATGGCTCGATCAACCCGACCGGCCCAATGCCCCTCTCTCGGTCCCGGCACTGGGACTGGCATTCCACTGCTCGGTCAACATCCTGGCCGTGGTGGCCGGCAGTCCCGCTGCCGAAGCGGGTATCAAGCCGGGTGAGGAAATCAACCGCGTCACCATGACCTTTAGACAACTCGCCGCACAGGTGGAACCGGTCCCCTACGACATCAAGTTCGATGACACCAAGGCCAACTGGGCCCACGCGGTCTGGAGAATGCAATGGGCGGACGACAGCCCGCTGGTGATGCAAGTGGTCGGCGAGAACGGAGAGGCACGCGATGTCCAGGTCACCCCGAAACGTGACCCCCAGCGTGACTGGTTCCTGCCCATCCGGGGCACCCAGCACTACACGCTGGTTGAAACCCGCCAGGCTGATGGGGTCGTGCAAGCACTCGGAATGGCAGCCGGACAGGCCCAGACGACACTGATGAGAATCTGGTTGACACTGCGGAGCCTGTTCACCGGGGACATCTCGGTGACTGAACTCCAGGGCCCCATCGGGATCGCACGGGTCGCCTACTCGTTCGCCCAGCACAGTCTCTCCAGGCTGCTGGAATTCCTCGCGTTTCTCAGCTTCAACCTCGCCGTCATCAACTTCCTGCCCATCCCCGTGCTCGATGGCGGCCACATGGTCTTTTTGTCCTGGGAAGCCGTCACAAGACGACGACCCAGTGAAAAAGTGCTGATCGCGGCCACCTACTTTGGACTGGCTTTCGTGCTGATACTGATGGTCACCGTGATTTTCGTCGACCTCGAACGCATTCCCGCCATCAAACAGGTCGTCGAAAGTGTCTTTGGCTGACGCTCCTGGGCTACCTGGTAAAGATCTGCACCATGCCGCCACGCAATGAACTCGGTCGAGAAGCCGTCAGCGCGCTGGCCACCGCCATGGTGACCGTCGGAGGCACGATCGTCCTGGTCTTCGTCATCATCGTGGGTTCCGATCAACCCGGCCCCTATCTCGTCGGGGTCGCCACCACCGTCACCATTGTCTGCCTGCTGATGTTTCTGCTCCGGTCCCGGCCCGAAAATTCGACCGCGAAAAAACGACCCTGGTGGAGTGTCTTCCGCCGCGGCCCGGTGCGTTCGAAACCACCAATCGTTGTCCAGCGACGCAACGATCCCGGCACCGGACCCGACACCAAGCAGCCACCCACCGCCGAACAGCTCAGAGACATCAAGCAGCACGGCAGCACCTGGGTGCCCAATCGTATCGCCAACCGTCGGTAGCCGACCGCCCTGTCCGCTGCCTGTCCGCTGCCTGTCCGCTGTCAGACAGGCACCTGGCACGATGTTTCTGCTAGCATGGAGAGAAGCGATCCTCGACCGACCGCTCCTCTCCAGAATGAACCGGCACACTCCCTACAGGGAAGGTGAACATGACTCGACCTGCTTCCACCAACACCGCCATCCTCCTGATCGCCACGCTGTTGACGACGGCCAGCGGTGTCGCCGCCGACAAGACGGTCGGGCCAGAAAAAGCCCGCTGGGAGCAGGTACGAAACCGTGCGATCAATTTCCTGAAATCCGCCCAGGACGACGACGGCAGTTGGACATCACCTCAAGCCGCGGGGCTGACGGCCCTGGCCACCACGGCCCTGCTCGAGAGTGGACTCAAGGCCGATGATCCCGTCGTCTCCCGCAGCCTCAGTTTTCTCGAGTCACTGTCCCAGAAAGACGGTGGCATTTATCACCCCAAGACGCTGCACCGCAACTACGAGACCAGCATCGCGATGCTGGCCCTGCACGCCGCGAGCCCTTCGGCAACGCCCGCCGCTCGCAAGCGGTACGCCTCCCACGTCGCCAAAGCTCGCAAGTTCCTCAAGAACCTCCAGTGGGACAAGGGTGAAGGCCTCGAAACCACCGACCCAGGATTTGGTGGAGCCGGATACGGCAAGCACAAACGGCCCGACCTGTCGAACACCCAGTTTTTCCAGGAAGCCCTGTTGTCGGCCGGTGTCAACAAGGACGACCCTGCCATGAAAAACGTCCTGCTGTTCGTCAGCCGATGCCAGAACCTCGAATCGGAACACAACACCACGCCGTTTGCCGGAAAAATCGGTGACGGTGGCTTCTACTACACCCCGGCTGCCGGTGGCACCTCGCAGGCCGGCCTGGCTGCCAACGGGGGCCTCAGATCCTACGGGTCGATGACCTACGCGGGTCTCAAGAGCATGATCTACGCGGGGGTCAAACCCGATGACCCACGGATCAAGGCCGCCAAGACCTGGATCCAGGCCAACTACACCGTGAGGCTGAATCCCGGACTTGGACAACAGGGCCTGTATTATTACTACCACACCTTCGCCAAGTCACTCTCCGTCCTCGACCTCGACCTCGTGAAGGACTCGGCCGGTGTCCACCACGACTGGCGATCCGAGTTGTTCGACCAACTCGCCAGGCTCCAGCGTCCCAACGGCAGTTGGGTCAACCGGGCCCCGAGGTGGTACGAGGGTGACCCCAATCTCTCGACCACGTATATCCTGCTTGCCCTGAAATACTGTCAGCCCCGTCCACCAAAGGCCGTCAAGGCCACCAGGCCGTAACCCACAGGGACAGCCTGACCCAGCCACCTCGGGAGGAGTCACGTTGGAGTTGCTGCGCGAACTGCTGGATCTGCAATGCCAGCACGGCTACCTCGCAGACCAGCAACTCGAAGAACTCGCCCTGAAACGAGGTGTCCCCCGATATCGCATCGAGGGACTCGTCAGCTTCTATTCGCAGTTCCGCCGCACTCCGCCAC
This sequence comes from uncultured Planctomycetaceae bacterium, assembly GCA_963933195.1. Lineage (GTDB taxonomy): Bacteria > Planctomycetota > Planctomycetia > Planctomycetales > Planctomycetaceae > UBA8437. The sequence continues at coordinate 51,406 of CAWVUS010000002.1, read as the reverse complement.
CCACCCGGCAAATTGCGGTCTGTCGCGACGTCGTCTGCAAAATCAACGGTTGCGACAACCTGAGAGCTGGCCTGGAACAACTGGCGGAGGACGACGGGGAACTCGAGATTGTGGAGGTCTCGTGCCTGGGTCGCTGTGACCATGCCCCTGCGGTGGCCGTCAATCATCATCCCGCCGGACCCGCCACCGACGCCGACTGCCTGCTCGACGACAACACCGTGCCCTGGCTGGAAGTTTCCGGGCCACGTGGCTGGCAGGCCGACCCTTACCCCTCCGTCGACGACCGCTACAACACGCTCGCACAACTGGTTTCCGACCTGCCCGCACTGGCCGACTCGTGCATTTCGCGACTCAACGACGCCGGGCTGCGCGGCATGGGTGGGGCCGGATTTCCCACTGGCCGCAAGTGGGAACTGGTGGCTGCCGAGTCGTCCGACACCAAGTACGTCATCTGCAATGCTGACGAGAGCGAGCCGGGAACGTTCAAGGATCGCGTGCTGCTGGCCACGCTGCCCCACCTCGTCATCGAGGGCATGGTCCTGGCCGGACTGACCGTCGGCGCCGCACGTGGCATCGTCTTTCTTCGCCACGAGTACTCGATTGAACAAGAGGCTCTCGAAACCGCGCTCCTGGACGCCCGCGCACGCGGTGTCCTGGGACCCGACGCTGCCGGCAGTGGTCGACCATTCGAGATCGAAATTTTCACCTCCCCAGGTGGCTATATCCTCGGCGAAGAAACCGCCCTGCTGGAAGCGCTCGAGGATCGACGAGGCGAACCTCGCAACAAGCCACCCTATCCAGGGCAGGTCGGATTGTTCGGCGAACCGACGCTGATCAACAACGTCGAGACCTTCGTACTGTCGGTGCCCATCATCGCTCGGGGAGGCGACTGGTGGACGCAGCAGGGAGCCGAGGGCTTTTCCGGGCTCAAGTTTGTCTCGATATCCGGAGACGTCACCCAACCCGGTGTCTACGAAATCCCGGTTGGCACAACGGTCGCCGACCTGATCGAACAGGCCGGTGGGGTCCGGGACGGATCCGCCGTGCGTGCCTTCCTGCCCGGAGGAGCCAGTTCGCGTTTTCTCCCCGCCGACCGACTCGACACGCCACTGGACTTCGACACCATCGCCAATGCCGGCAGCATGCTCGGCACAGGCGCCGTCATCATCATTGCCGAAGGCCGCGACCTGTTCGACCTGGCCACCAACCTGGTTCGGTTCTTTCGAAACGAATCGTGTGGCAAGTGTGTTCCCTGCCGGATCGGAAGCCACCATGCCGTCGGCATACTCGAACGCGTTACCGATGGCACAACCTCTTCCGATTCACTCGAAGAACTCCCCGCGCTCGCCCAGACTCTCGAACAGACCTCCATCTGCGGACTCGGCCAGGTCGCGCTTGTTCCCATTCTCTCGATGCTCGAGCACTTCCCCGACGAGGTACCTCGACCATGATCTCCGACACTCCGATGGTCGAACTGACAATCGACGGACACCAGGTCCGGGTCCCGTCCGGAACGTCGATCTGGGACGCGGCCCGCCAGGCGGAGATTTCCATCCCCGCGCTGTGTCACGATCCAGGACTGGAACCCGTCGGCGTCTGTCGGCTCTGCGTGGTCGATGTCGGTGAACGGGTCCTGGCAGCGAGTTGTGTCCGGGCCTGTTCCGAGGGAATGACTGTCGAAACACAGTCCGACTCGATTGACCTCCACCGTCGGCAGTTGACCCGGCTGTTACTGAGTGAGCATCCCTCACCCTGCCAGCAACAGCAGCAAACCAGCGACTGCTCGCTGGAAGAACTGGGACGCCAGTTCGGATTGATTGGTCCAGACCAGCCAACCCTCCAATCCGACCACGGCCCCCAACGCGAACAGGATCACTCCTCACCGGTGATCGCCGTTGACCACCAGGCCTGCATCCTCTGTGATCGCTGTATCCGGGCATGCGATGACATCCAGTCCAACGACGTGATTGGCCGAACCGGAAAGGGAGCGGCCGCCCGGATCGCATTCGACTTCGATCAACCGATGGGCGACAGCAGCTGCGTTTCGTGTGGCGAATGCTCCGCAGCGTGCCCAACCGGGGCGCTGGTCGGACACACCCTGACACAACCCGTCGTCGACCGGGACCAGATGACAGGTGTCGACACCGTCTGCCCCTACTGCGGTGTCGGCTGCGCGGTCACCGCCTGGACTCACCAGGACACCATTGTCGAACTCGAGGGGCGTTCGAGCCCTGTCAACCAGGGCCGATTGTGCGTCAAGGGCCGTTACGGCTGGGATTACACGCTGCACCCACATCGTCTGACGCGACCGCTGATTCGCCGTGAATCGGCCTACCCCAAGGGCCCGCTTTCGCCCGAGGTCACAGGCTCGCTACCCGGGAAGGGCAACAAGCCCGGCGGCCTGGTTGACCTGGATACCGTGCTGCCCGCATTTCGCGAAGCGAGTTGGGAGGAAGCACTCGAGTTGGTCGGTCAGAAACTGACCTCGATCCGCGACACCCACGGCAGCGATTCATTGGCGGGGTTCGGATCGGCCAAGGGATCCAACGAGGAAGCCTACCTGTTCCAGCGTTTTGTCCGGGCCGGGCTGGGCACCAACAACGTCGACCATTGCACGCGGCTGTGCCATGCCTCGAGCGTCGCGGCCTTGATGGAGACAATTGGCTCGGGTGCCGTCACCAATGTCTTTGCCGATGTGGCACGCGCTGACGTGGCACTGGTTACCGGATCGAATACCACGGCCAACCATCCCGTGGCCGCGACCTTTATCAAGCAGGCTGCCCGGGCGGGGACCAAGTTGATTGTCGTCGACGTCCGACGCAACACGATCGCCGACCACGCAACACACTTTGCACAAATTCAACCCGGAACCGACGTCGCCTTCTACAACTCGCTGCTGCACGTTCTGGCTCGCGATGGATTGCTCGATCGGGACTACATCGCCACACACACCGAGAATTTCGAAGCACTGGAAACCCTGGTCGGCACCGACTACAGCCCCGAACAGGCGTCGACCATTTGCGGCGTGCCGGCCGAACAGATCGAGGCGATCGCCCACACGATTGGCCAGGCCACTCCACCCGGAGGCGGTGGCGCCATGATGGTCTTCTGGGGCATGGGCATTTCGCAACACGTCACCGGTACCGACAATGCCCGGTGCCTGATCTCGCTGTGCCTGGCCACCGGCAATGTCGGTCGCCCGGGAACCGGGCTGCACCCGCTGCGTGGCCAAAACAACGTGCAGGGAGCCAGCGATGCCGGACTGATTCCGATGGTCTTCCCGGATTACCAACCGGTCACCGATGATGACGTCAGGCACAAGTTCGAAAACGCCTGGGGAAGTGACCTCGACGCCAAGCCCGGCCTGACAGTTGTGGAAATCATGGCCGGGGCACTCGAGGGATCGGTCCGGGGCCTGTACATCATGGGCGAGAACCCCTTCATCTCCGACCCCAATGCCAACAAGGTCCGCCAGGCCCTCTCGGCCCTCGATTTCCTTGCCATCCAGGACATCTTCCTGACCGAGACGGCCGAATTTGCCGACGTGATCCTGCCGGCGGGCAGTTACTTCGAAAAGACCGGCACCTACACCAACACCGACCGTCGAGTTCAACTGGGCCGCCCGGTACTCGATCCTCCAGGGGAAGCCCGCCAGGACTGGGAGATTCTCTGCGAGATCTCGCGACGGGTCGGCCTCGCTTCCGACTACGACAATGTCTCGGACATCTTCGACGAGTTCACCTCGCTGACCCGCAACTACCAGGGACTGACACACGAGGTGCTTGGAACAACTGGACGACTCTGGCCCTGCCCGGATCCGGAGAACGACGAGGGAACCCAGATCCTGTTCGGCGACGGCTTCCCCACCTCCAACGGTCGCGGCCGTTTCGTGCCGTGCCCCTACCAACCGGCTGATGAATTGCCCGATGACGAATTTCCCTTTGTGCTCAACACCGGTCGTGTCCTGGAACACTGGCACACCGGCAGCATGACCCGCCGTAGCCGGGCACTGGATGCGATCGAGCCCGAGGCGTTTGTGGCCATGCACCCTGACGACCTGCAACGACTGCAACTCGAAAGCGGCCAGCAATTGAGAATCACCAGTCGACGTGGCGCGATCGAACTGGCCGCCCGATCCGACCCGGGAATCCAACCGGGTTCCATCTTCATTCCGTTTCACTTCCGTGAGGCGGCAGCCAACACGTTGACCAATGACTCGCTGGACCCGCACGGGAAGATCCCCGAGTACAAGGTCTGCGCCGTCCAGGTCGAACCGGCCGGCTAGACGGACACCTCGCCCGCATCACCATCCAGCGCCCCGGAGTGACGTTCGCGGATCGGCTCGACGACCGATGCAATGAAATCGTCCACCTGCTCGGCGGCTCGCCCGGTGAAACGACTCGCATCGAGAGTCCCCTCGAGATCAACACCGGCGAATTGTGCATCCTGCTTCAACCGGTCGATCAGGTCATTCTCGCCGCCCCGCTGCTTGACCTCTTCGCCAGCCGCCTGGCTGTGCACCCGGATCGCCTCGTGCAGGTCCTGCCGGTCACCACCGGCCCGCACCCCGGCCATCAGGATCTCCTCGGTCGCCATGAACGGCAATTCCTCGTTCAATCGCCTGGAAATCACCTCGGGGTACACCACCAATCCGTCGACGATGTTGCGATACAGAATCAATACCGCGTCGATCGCCAAGAATGCCTGTGGCAACGTCAATCGACGATTGGCGCTGTCGTCGAGAGTCCGTTCCATCCACTGCGTCGCCGCGGTGTCGGCCGTACTGTCCCACAGGGAAATCGCATACCGCGACAACCCACACATCCGCTCGGATCGCATCGGGTTCCGCTTGTAGGCCATCGCTGAGGACCCCACCTGGTTCTTACCAAATGGCTCCTCCACCTCCTTGCGATGCTGCAGGATGCGGATGTCGTTGCCCGCCTTGTGAGCCGAGATGCCGATGCCGGCCAGAACACCGAGAACCTGCACGTCGATCTTCCGCGAGTATGTCTGGCCCGTGACCGGATAGACTCGTCCGTCACCCATCTTCTCGGCCACCAGTTGTTCGAGGCTGGCGACCTTGTCGTGGTCGCCGTCAAACAATGACAGGAACGACGCCTGCGTGCCGGTGGTTCCCTTCACACCCCGCAGCCGAAGGCTCGAGAGGCGGTGCTCCAACTCCTCCAGGTCCAGCACCAGGTCGTAACACCAGAGAGTCGCCCGCTTGCCGACCGTCGTCGGCTGGGCCGGCTGCAGGTGAGTGAATCCCAGGCACGGCAGGTCACGATTGGCTTCGGCGAACAACGCCAGGTGATGAATCACTCCCACCAGGCGATCACGCACCAGCTCCAACGACTGTTCCAGCAACAGCAGATCGGTGTTGTCGGTGACATAACAACTGGTCGCACCCAGGTGGATGATCCCGCGGGCCTCCGGACACCGGTCGCCGTAGGCATGCACGTGGGCCATCACGTCATGACGCAAGTCCCGTTCGTAGGCGGCCGCCACGTCGAAGTCGATGTCCTCGATTGCCTCCCGCAGCGACGCCAACTGTTCGTCACTGATGTCCAGGCCCAGTTCCTGCTGAGATTCGGCCAACGCCACCCACAACCGCCGCCAGGTGGCATGGCGTGTCTGCGACGACCAGGTCCGGCTCATGGCCGTCGACGCGTATCGTGTGATCAGGGGGTTCTGATAGCTCTCGAATTCCGACATATCCGTTGCACCCGCACCAGGAAATTCACAGTCGTGACAGCGTCTCGACTCCCCAATTGTAGCGAACACCAGCAGGCGACGGCATGACCACCACGACCGCGTCTGGCAACCTCTTGGTGTGGGGTTTACGATGGAGGACCGACGGCCACATGTGTCGTCGTGGTGGTGCAAGGAGGCTGCACGTGGTTCAGGATCCGCAAGCCTCATGCATTACATCCCCGAATCAGCCCGGGAGTTCCTCCAGGATGACGCATCCACGGCCGGATCCGTTCCGTCCGAGGGAATCGGATACCACTACCGTTCGGCGCCGATTTACCTGCTGACCGTTCTTGTTGGCCTGTTGTTGGGAGGCGACCTGTTGGCCGGCGTGGCCGGCTGGCCCGAATACCAGCTCCTGTTCGGTTTCCGCCTGGCCTTGCTCGCCGCCGTCCTCGGTGGATCCCGGATCCTGTTTCAGTCGCTCGAGGGACTGTTCACCGGACGCATCGGTGCCGACCTCGCCCTGACGATCGCCTGCCTGGCCGCCATCCTGCTGCGTGAACCGGTCACCGCCGCCCTGGTGGTGTTCGTGGCCCTGTGCGGTGAAAGCATCGAGGGGTACACGGTCGACCGGGCACAGCGAGCCATCCGTGGCATCTTCCAGTTGTGTCCCAGCATCGCCCATCGCCTGGTCGACGGGCAGGAACACGACGTGGCCATCGACGAACTCGAGGCCAACGACCTGGTGGTCGTCCGGCCCGGCGAACGACTCCCCGTCGATGGGCTGGTTCACTCGGGCACCTCCGCCGTCGACCAATCGGCGTTGACCGGTGAAAGCTTGCCGATTGACAAGGAACCCGGCGATCCCGTTTTCACCGGAACACTCAACCAGTTTGGCGCCCTGGTGGTCACGACTCGCCAGATCGGTGACCAGTCGCAACTGGGACAGGTGATCACGCTGGTGGCCGAGGCAACCCAGCGGAAGGCTCCGATCGAACGGACCGCCGATCGACTGGCACGTCTGTTTCTGCCCGCGGTACTGCTGTCCGCGTTGCTGACACTGCTGGGCTGGAGATTCCTTGGCGAGGCCGGAACCTGGGAATCGGGATACCTGCCGGCACTCGCTGTCCTGGTGGTCGCCTGTCCCTGCCCGCTGATCCTGGCGACTCCCAGCGCGGTCATGGCGGCAATGGCCTGGCTGGCTCGAGAGGGTGTCGTCGTCAAGGGTTCCGCTGCCCTCGAACGTCTCGCCCACGTTGACACCTTCGTCTTCGACAAGACCGGCACCCTGACCCGTGGCGAGCCGGTTCTGGGACTTGTCCGCACCGCTCCCGACAGCCAACTGGATGTCAACGAACTGATCAGGATGGCCGCCGCGGCCGAGCGTTCCAGCGAACACGTGCTGGCACGACTCGTCGTTCGGGAAGCCGAAGACCGGGGCATGGTGGTGCCGATTCCCGAATCCTTCTCCGCCGAACCCGGATTTGGAGTCGCCGCCTCGCTTCCTGCCGGAGCACTCCGTGACTCCTCCTGCCGTGTTCTGGTCGGAAACCGCCGTCTGCTGGAACAACACGGAGTCGTGATCGACGCATCCGCCGAAACCACCATTGACGAACTCACCTCGGCCGGCCAGACCGAGATCCTGGTTGCCCTGGACGGGACCTGGGTCGGTGCACTGGGTGTCACCGATGCCCCCAGGACCGAATCCGCCGCGGTCCTCGATGCACTCAAGCAGAACGGAATCGGCCAGATGGTCCTGCTGACCGGAGACCGCCAGAAACCTGCCACCACGCTCTCGGAAACCCTGCCAACGATCGACCAGGTCCACAGTGAACTGTTGCCCGCAGAGAAAGCCGAGTGGATCAGGGTGGCCGAGTCCGAGGGACGCCGGGTGGCAATGGTGGGTGACGGAATCAACGATGCACCGGCCCTGGCCACCGCCTCGGTCGGTATCGCTCTGGGCGGAGTCGGCAGCGACATCGCCGCGGAAGCCGGCGACCTCGTCCTGATGGGAGACCCTCTCAGACCCCTCCCTGGCCTGTTCCTACTCTCGCGACAACTCGTCCGCACAATCCGGCAAAGCATCTGGTTGTTCGCGTTCGGAATGAACGGACTGGGAATCCTGCTTGGGGCCCTGGGTGTCCTTTCACCGGCCGCCGCCGCCATCTTCCACGAATTCGCCTCCCTGGCGGTGATGCTCAACGCGATGAGACTGTTGTGGTTCATGCGATGGCACGAGACCCGCTGGGGAACATTCGGTGCCTCGCTGGCCAGGCAGGCCACCCGGATCACCGACACGCTCTCTCCCTCGCGGCTCACCTTTGAAGCGATCCGGCACTGGCGTCTCGGACTCAAGCTCGTCGCGGCCCTGTTGCTGTTCGCCTGGTGTGTTTCAGGAATCACCGTGATCCCAGCGGACGAGCAGGCCGTCGTGGCCCGTTTCGGAAAACCGCACCAGGATCTCGGCCCCGGCTGGCACTGGCGCTGGCCCCAGCCACTGGAAATCGTCAGTCGAGAGAAGATCTTCCAGCTTCGGGTGTTGCCAATCGGGTTCCGACACGGGCCCCCGACGCAGCAGCAACCGGGTCTCTACGTGGCACCGGTGGAATGGAATAGCCGACACGACCAGGAGACGTCGGCAGCCATCAACGGTGGCGACATGGATTCGACGCTGCTGGAAGAGTCTCAACTGCTCACCGGCGACGAACTGATGATCGAATTGACCGCGATGGTCGAATACAGGATCGGAAACACCCGCAATCTCCGGCTGTACACTTTCGGAAATGCGTCGCCCGAGACACTGCTGCGGGCGGCAACCGAGAGTGCGATCCGGGAAGTTGCCGCCTCCGCGTCACTGGCCGATCTGATGACCGACCGCCGGAAAGCCCTGCAATCCCGATGCCTCGACGCCACCCGCCGAGCCGTCACCTCCTATGCACTTGGGCTGGAAATCGTCGATGTCAAGTTGATCGATGTTCATCCGCCTCGACAGGTCGTCGGAGCCTACCGCCAGGTCGCCGATGCACTGGAAGAACGAGAACGATTGATCAACGAAGCCGAAGGATACTATGCCCGACGGCTGCTCGCTGCCGCCGGAGCTCGTGCCATCGCGTTCCTCGCCTCAACCGACACCACGAATCGGGACTCGACCCGAAACCGACGTCCCACGACCGTGTCGTACTGGTCCCTGGACGACCCGGCCACCTGGCAACTCCTGCTCGACGGCAAGTTGCTCTCCGGAGAAGCCGCCGCGACCGTCGATGCGGCCCACGCCGCCGCCGCAGACACGACTGCCACGGCCCTGGGTCAGGCCGAGCGTTACGAAAAGCTCCTCGAGGCCAGCACCGCCACGCCGGGACAGCGCGATGTCTCCAGGCTGCACCTTTACTTCCGCGCGGTCGAGAATGCCATCGCCAATCGGCCACTGACTGTTCTCGATCCCCGTGCCACCGGCCGCAAGCACCTGATGCTGACTCAGCCCGGAGCAGCCGGCCTGCCCATGTTCTCGACACCACTCGCACCCGGCGACGACGAGGAACAGATCGTCTCGCCACCTCGACCAGAAACAACCGACCGGGAGTCCCCCGATGAACGATAACGCCACAACGTCTCGCCCCCGTTCTACAGCAACCCGGAGTCTGCTGATCGCCACCGGACTCGCGTTGGCCTTCGGTCTCGCAAGTTCCTCCTGCACGTTCGTCGACGAATCCGAATGGGTACTCGTCGAACGACTGGGACAAATTGTCCGCATCCACGACCAGCCCGATGACCGTGGACTGAACTGGAAACTCCCGTGGCCAATAGAGACAACGCGGACATTCGACGCCCGTGTCCAGATTGTCGACCCTCCCGGCGGTGAAATGGTCACTGCCGACAAGAAGAACATCACCGTCGACGCATTTCTCTGCTGGAGGATCGCCTCTCCCGAGACTACGACCTCCACCGATGCCGACCCAGGTTCCCGTCCCCTCTACCGATTTTTCACCACCCTCGGATCCACGCAAACCGCCCGGGTCCGACTCTCTGAACATGTCTTGCCGGAATTGCGAACCCGGCTGGGCGAGACAGATTTCGACCAGCTCGTCAACGTCCACGAACCGAAAACCGATCCCACCGGGCAGGCCGGACAACTGGTTGTGATTCCCCGGACGGTGCGAGCCGGGCTGGCCGACCTGATCCGTGACCGTTATGGAATCGAGTTGATCGACGTCCGCATCAAGCGACTGAATTTTCCACAGCAAAACCAGGTGGCGGTCTACGAGCGAATGAAGACCGAACGAAAAAAGATCGCCGAACGATACCGCAGCGAGGGACTGGCCGAGAACACTCGAATCAAGAGCCAGGCCGACCTGCAATACAGCCAGATCCTGGCCAATGCCCGCCGTGACGCGGACCTGATCCGTGGGCGAGCCGACGCAGAAAGCCTGAGAATTCTCAACCAGGCCCATCGGCGTGACGTCGAGTTCTACCGTTTCACTCGAACTCTCGACAGCTACCGCCTGATTCTCAATGACCGCACCACCCTGGTGCTCTCCGGATCCAGCGGACTGCTGAAACTGCTCACCGAGGGTGTCTCCGACATTCCGACAACCAGTTCTCCAAACCCGCCGGGCACTCCCACCACCTCGGCCTCGGACCCGGAGGACAATCGATGACAGATCGTCCTGATATCGCCACCGGGGCAGTCGCCGATCTCACCTCAAGGTGGATGCTCCGCCAGAGCCACCTCTGGACAGCAATCCTTGTGTTGTCAGCCTGGCTGATCAGCGGCTTCTACATTGTCCGGGGCAACGAACAGGCAGTGGTCCGCCGTTTTGGTGCACTCGTCCGTAACGCCGGAGGCGGGGTCGAGATTTTATCGAGTGGCCTGCGGTGGGACCTGCCCTGGCCGCTGGCTCGGATCGACCGCGTCAACACGCGTGAGGTTCGCACGTTGACGATTGGCCGGCCTGAATTTGGACCAGAACTCAACCAGGACTCCGCGACGGAATTCCTCGCCAACGTCGACCCGGCACACCAGTCACAGTTCCTCACAGGCGATCGAAACATCCTCAATCTGCAGGTCACCGTTCACTACCATGTGGGTGACATCGATCGGTTCCTGTTCGGTGAATCCGACCCGCGTGCCCGACTGAAGTCCCTGGTGGAATCCCTGGTCACCGACACGATCAGCAGCAGCCATGTCGATTTCGTCTATGTCGATGGCCGCCATCAACTTCGGAGTGTCCTCGTCGATCGCCTGGCCACCGCACTTCCCGGAGCACCGCTGGGACTGGTTGTCGACGACGTCACTGTCGGTGCCGTCTATCCCCCCATCCAGGCCAAATCCGATTTCCTAGATGTGATGAACGCCAGGGCCGAACGCAAGACACACATCAACAATGCCCAGGCCTACCAGGTCAAACGGGCCAACGAGAGCCAGGCCCAGGCGAAACGGACGCAACTCGAAGCCACCGCTTACGGCAGCCGGACGGTTGCCTCTGCCCAGGGCGAAGCGGCCCGCTTCGACCAGCTGGTGACCCAGATCCAGCACGAAGCAAAAAGTGGACAACAGGACTACGCCGGAGCACGGCAACTGGCAATGAAGCGGATGTACCTGGACACCATGCGATCCATCTTCGCCCGGGTCGCCGCCAAGATCGTCCTCGACTCGGGAAAACCCGTCGATCTGACGATACTGCGCCAGTCGGGAAAATGATGCCGGTGTTCGGTCGCTACAAGCGGTCCACCAGCAAGCGTGACGCTGCTTGTTCGCCCAGCGAGACGGCCGCCCCATCGATCTCCAGCGTCACCGTGCCCCCCGCCTGGTTGTTCAAAACCACCTGGCCCTCGACCCCCAGCGCCACGCCGTTGTGAGTCAGAAACTGCAAAAACTCGGCTCCCTGGTCCGTCACCCGAACTATGCGGACCCGTTCCCCGGACGGACAACTCGCCAGCGTCGTGACATCGGCCACCGTTTCCGGCCAACTCCCGTCCGCGGTGGGAATTGGATCCCCGTGGGGATCAAAACCGGGGCGACCCAGGAATTCGTCGATCCGTTCGACCAGGTCGTCACTGACAGCATGCTCCATGTGTTCGGCTTCCTCGTGGACCTGGTCCCACGAGAGTCCCAGTGTCTGAACGAGGAACTGCTCGATGAGCCGGTGCCGTCGCAGCATCCGCATTCCCAGCATCCGCCCCGCCTCGGTCAGCCGTACCCCCTCGTAGGCCCGGTACTCGACCAGGTCGGCGTCACCCAGTGTCTGGTGCATGCTGGTCACGGTGCCCGGTGACACGCCCAACGCAGTCGCGACCTGCCCGGCCGACACCCAGTCGGCATTCTCGCGCAACCCGATTTGCAATATTGCCTTGAGATAATTCTCGACTGTCAGGCTCAGCATCCGCGCGACTCCTTGGCCGTCGATTACAATCCCTGCCTGCACCCGCGTCAATCGACGTCGCGTCGACACCTCGTGCAACCAATCACCGCCTGCCGTACACTGGATGGACGATTCGATCAGGTCGTCATGTCGGCCGGAGAAGACCGGAAACCGGGCACCAGCGCATCAACGCATCAATTGCTCGGCCAGTACCAGGACATCCGTCCATGCGATTTCCTCCCGTTTCCACACGACTGATCGCCGTCCTGATCGCAGGAGGCCTCGCATTCCAACCGGTCCGGGTCCACTCGTCCGATGATGCAGCCCGTCCCAAGACCACCTCCACCCCGGATCTCGTCCGCCACGTGCAGCACCTGGTCACCGAACTGGGCAGCAACCGCCGCGCCACCCGCGAGAGTGCCCGACGGAGGCTCCTGGCGCTGGGTCCCATTGTGCTGGAACATCTTCCCGCTCCGTCCGCGACAAAAAACGCCGCCACCCGTGCGGCCATCCAACGTATTCGTCGCACGCTGGAACGCACCGCCGCAACACGCTCGGCCCAGGCCTCGCGAGTGACCATCACCACCGGTGCTCCACTCGATGAGATTGTCGCCTCGATCACCAGGCAAACTGGCAACACCCTGTCACTGGAACGATTGACAGGGCCACAGAGACGCCAACCGGTAGCAATCCGCCTGAACCGGGCGACCTACTGGGAGGCCCTCGATGCCCTGCTGTCTCGCTGTGACCTCGACCTGGCCAGCGGTGGCGGAAGCGGCACCCTGGTTCCTCGTCCGGATTCACCAGATCCCGGATCGGTGTCTCGTTCCGGACCGTTCCGCGTCCGTGTCACCGCCAGGGCGCCCCGGCCGATCCCCGGGAGCAACCGGCACCTGGTTCCGTTGAGGCTCGCGTGGCGAGTGGAACCCCGACTGCGTCCGCTGTACCTGGTCTGCCGTCCCGCCAACTTCCGGGCCACCGGCCATTTCCAAGACGATCGCACCACGCCACTGCAACCGCGGAGCCCTGACGCCACGCTCGAATTGCCGCTGGACGGCAACAACCCGGGACTACAACTGAGGCTCGACTTCCAGTCACCGGCCAACCGGGTACCCCGGGCCATCGACCTGGTCGGGACCGCCGATGTGTGGCTCGCAGCCGGCTCGCTGAAGTTCCTCTTCGATGGCCCAACTCCTCCCAAGCCGATCACAAAACGACGCGGCGGCGTCGCCGTCGTGTTCACCTCCGCACGCATCACCGCGACCGGTGACGGACGTCATGATGCGACCATCGATGTCACTGTCCAGTACGAATCGGGAGGTCCGTCCTTCGAATCACACCGGCTCTGGATGTTGTACAACCGCGCCTACCTGGTTCCAAAAACCGACACTGCCCCGCCCCGACGCGTTGCCTACGACCGGTTCGACACACCACGACTGGGGAATGGCATCGCCCGGTTGGTCTACCACTTCAAGAATCTCGCCGGACCACCCACCCAGTGGCGATTCGTTTACGAGGCACCGACCCAGATCGTCAAGGTGCCGGTCCCGCTCGAATTCACTCGCTGGACAATTCCACCGGCTCGTGCGAAAGACTGAGAGCCTCCGGGTCAGCCGACAGTTCTCGCCACGCGGTTCTGGAAGGCGAAGACGATCAAACCGGTCAGGAACAGCAGAAAACCCAGCCAGGCCAGGCCGCTGGGCAACAACAGGAAACTGATCAGGCCGAGTGCCAGAAACCCCTTCGCCAGGTGTCGCTTCAGCAGGTCGAGGGTCCCGACACGACGCACCGCAACAATCACCCCGCTACCAACAACCAGCCAGGCCATGGCCCACAGCAGGTTCAGTCCCTGCTGGATCGATTCCCGTGGTCGCATCGACAGTTCCAGCATCGGATTCTCACCGGTCGTGGCAAACTGTAATTTCTGACCACCGGTCGGGATGTCGAATTCTACCGAAAGGCCACCCGCGACGCCGGTGTTCAATGACGACAGGTAACCTGCATCAAGGCCCATCCTCCCCTGGCCACCGACACCGGTAACAACGGTCTGGGCTGACTCACCCGGCATGACGTTCTGCTGGACCCGATTCGGGCGTGTCTCCTGCCGTTCGTCCAGCTGCACTCCGCCGAACCGCTCGACAGTGGCTTTCTTCTGATCCTCTTTCTCAGCAGCAGCGTTCAAATCAGCAATCTGGCTGAGGCTCTGTTGCTGACGACGCTTCCTGAGTTCACGTGTTCCCAGCTTGCCACTGACGACTCCCGCCGCACTCGGCTGTTTCCGCTTTCCTCCCTTTGTGTTCGCCACATTCGCCTTGCTTTCCGGCTTCCTGGGAGCTGCCTTGAAATTGAAGGCCTGGCTCTTGAGAGCCGAACCACGTTTGTCTTTACCGGAGGCCACCACCGAGTTGTCCAGGAACAAGCGGATATTGTTCTGGTCAATCTGATCACGTTGAACCGCCTCGTCCTGTCCCTGAAGGCTCCCGGATTCATCGACAATCGTGACTTGCTGTTTGCCGTCATCCACCTCGATCTGGTCCAGGGCCTTGTGATATTGCTCCTGGAAATCAAGATTCTGTCGCTGGAAGGCCGCCGCCCCATTACTCCCCGAGGGACTGTACCATCGTTTCCGTCGGCCCGATCGTTCGTTGTAACTGGACAGATCGGCTTCCAGTTCCTTGAGATTCATCGCCGCGTTGTACTTGGCCTTCGCGCTCGATTTGCTCTTCAGCACACCCAGTAGATAATTCGCGTCTTCCAGCGTTGCCCGCCGCTGGTTGAGTTGGATTCGATCACTGCTGACCAATGCCAGGTTGGTCCCCGACCCCTCGACCGGTTCGACGTCCAATGCGTCGGGCAGGTGAACCGTCCAGGACGTCTCCTCGACCTTCATCCCGTACTCACTGAAGGGATGGTTCTCGATGGCAGCTTGCTGGCTGCGAGGCGGCACCACTCGTGGCACCGGAATCACTCGCTTGTTGGCCAGGAGATGAAATCCGGTGGGCAACCGTCCTTCCTGTGGAAATCGACCGGCGACGATCAACTGGACCGGGAACGAGAGATCCCCTTCGCTGGTATTGGGCAAAGCGACCAAAACGACGTTGGCCGCTCTCGCCTCCTGTGAATCGACCGGCCGCGACTGATGGCCGTTGACCGAAACCGCCAACACCTCAGATTCTTCGGGAATTCGAACCCCCAGGAACTGTTGGGCCCTGTTACGAATCTTGTAGACAGCCTGGGTCCGCCAACTGCCATCGGCCGCCAGGACAGTGACCAGTTCCGCCAGTTGCACGGTGGCCGTCGTCTGTCTCATCGCCTGGGATCGCTGGTACTTCCACCGTGGCATGTTGGCCCGGGGCAACACGCGCCACATCCCGGTCGCCTGGTCAAACAGCGACGCTTCAAACCGAATTGGCAGTCGTCCCAGGTCCTCCTTCTTGATCTCCTCGACCCCCTCTTCATTTTCCAATGTCAACGTGCCGGTCGACTGGTTGACAAGGAATGCGTACCGCTGCTGCGTTTCCACCTTGCGAAAACTCACAGACGTCTCACCCTCGTCATCGGTTTTTGTCACCGACTGTTCGAAAACCACCTCCGGCGCTCCCACGTTGACCGACTGTGCCGAGGGTGGTGGGAGGGTCGCCTGGGCGATCAGGAACAAGCGGTCGCGGACCGGTTCATTGAGCGTGACGATCCAACGGACCAGACCAGCGGGATCATCGCCGACCGACTGCCGACGGACCTCGCGAATCCGCGGATCGCGGAACTGCAGGCTCTGCTTGAGTTGGGGGGGAGTGGTGAACACGAATTCGTCGGCGGCCGCCTGCGTGATCCGCCACGACAGCGCCAGCGAATGATCGACCAATGTGTCGGTGACGGTGACCAGGGAGACAACCGTTGCCTGCACGGCCGGTACCGCCCGCTTGACCGTCAACAGAATCGGAGTCGGCACGGTCACACCATGGACAAAAGCAAACCGCGCTTTGCGAGCGTCGAGTTGTCTGAGATCCCTGTCGGCACTCGCCGGGTCAATCGATCTCCAACCGGCTCGCTCGGCAATCCCGGCAGTATACGCTTCGTCGAGCCACACCATTATCCGGCTGGTCAACCGTTCCACACCCAATGGATGCGGCAACGCCAGTTCCAGTTCTTCAAATTCCGGCGAGCGAGGCAACGCACCCTCGAGGACCACCTCGACGGACCCCGTGCGGGGCCGGTCGAATTCAACCGTCAATCTCCGGTTGCCATCGTCGTCCGCGTGAACAAACCAATCGGCCAGTCCCGCCGCTTCGACACTGACAGGCAGGTAGTCCAACGGCAGCGAGAAAGTGACATTCCCGCGGGCCGCCTGGCTGAGTTGCCACTGGATCCGTGATGCCAGCCGCACCTTGCGGTGTTCGATTCGAACACCGTGCCGGGCCACGGCATTGGCCCGGGGTGTCCGTCGACCCAGGCTCAACGTCAGTCCAAATGGACGTGTGATATATCCGAACACCAGTTGCGGTGGCGCGACGACCTTCGATCCACCGCGGGCCTCGGGTTTTCCGCACCAGCCTGGCCGGACCGCCTGGGCCACGTCGACCTGGCGGAGATTCGTGTTCGCCGTCGACCGGACCGTGAACTGCCTGTCGACAAACACGGCCAATTGGCCCTTGTCCCGATCGAAACCTGCCACGCCCAGCGACTCGATCGTCAACGCCGTCGACCGGTCGCCGACTCGACGATCCTGGAACAGTTCAATCTGCACCACCGTCTCGTCAGTGATTCGGCGTCGGAAGAACACTCGCAACCGCCTGGACTTGTCGGCCGCCACAACATCCCATCCTCCCACATCAACCCCGGTCACTGCCTGCACACGGACGCTGGCGGGCAATTCGAATGCCACCTCGGGCAAGCCTCCCTGCCGGACCCGGAACCGGAAGTGACCACGGTGACGCACCCCGGGATCAGAGACATGAACAGAGGTGTAGGATTCCAACTGGACCAGGCCATCTGCTCCGTCGGCAGCCTGCCGCGGCTGCCAGGCAACACGCAACACGCCACCGTCATTCACTCCCAACTCGACCCACTCGTTCCCATCCGCCGCACCTGGCCTGTGGCGAGTTGTCGATCCGTTGACGCGTACCACCAGGTCACGTTCCGGAAGTTCGAACCGGAATCGTCCAGCCGGAACCGGAGCCAGGTTCAGAGAAAACTGTCCAGCAGGCCCGGCCTGGACCAGCGGAACCTCACAATCGATTTCCAGGCTATGGGCTCCACGACGTTCCAGAACCACGGCCAAGGGATAGGCACCCGGCTTGGCCTGGGTCACCAGGGGGGCAGGCTTCCCGTTGAGCCTCGCCCCACCGATGGCCACCGAACCGATCGGAATCGGTAGAACGACCTGGCCACTCCGGAAACTGTACAACTGCAGCTCACCCCGGACAGCAATCCGGGCTCCAACCCCGTCACCGGCCGGCACCACCCGAGCGGTCCATGAGGCATGAGACACAACGCCTGCTCGTGGCGCTGGAGACAGGACCTGTCGGTCCGGGTAGGCCAGGTTCCAGAGTCTCAGGAATTCACTGCGAGGCAACAGCACGCGACTCGCGTCCTTGGGATCCTGGCCTGGCTCAATCGGGATCACCTCCAGTGGCCGAACCACCGGCGGTTGGATCACCGGCGGCGCCGGTCGTGACTTGTCCTGGCTCCATCCGTCTTGTGACAACAACGAGACGGCCAACAACAACCCGGCTCCAATGTCCAGGAGATCACGCTTCAGGTTGGCCTTCAGCCACACCCAACCGGTTCCCAGGCCCCCCACCATCCCGATCGCCAGCCACAATCCACCACCGGCGGTGGCCCCAAGGAAGAGCCCGTCCAGATAGAGGTGGCACCAGACGGGAAGGACGGTGACCAGGGCCATTGGACCCACCAGGGCCGCGATGACCAACACCAACCGTTCAGACACCGGCCGCTGCCTGAAAAACCAGCAGCCGATCAGCACTAGCACGATAAAGAACCCCCGCGCCGTCGACTGGGACTCGAGATCCTGGTAGACGATGTCCAGGTCCGGTCGCTGCTGTGGACCACGGCTGCCCAGGAAGTGAAAATGTCGCCGCACGGTTCCCTCGGGCGGTTTGATCTGCAGTGCCAGTGACATCACGGCGCCACGATTCGTACTTCGGGGCGAAGCGGGAGGTCGCACTGCGGTGTCCACCTGGGACTGAACTTGCGGACGAACCAACCGTGTTTGATCGGGCACGTTTCCAGGTTCAGACTGGACAACAGATCGGCCAGGCGATGCAGGAGGTGCTGGTTTTTTGGCAATTGTCTTGCCATCTTCCGACTTGGCCGCCCGATCCGCGGATTCTGCCACGGGAGACTCACTGGCAGCTTCAGGTGGGGCCGCGACACCCATGCCGCCCCCGCCTCCCATTCCACCAACAGCTCCCATTCCCTCGATCGTGAATTCTTCGCCTTCCTCCAGGACACGATTCATCATGTCCCCGTCGGCCCGCGAGTCTGCCGGTTCCATCCCAGCCGGTGCCGACGGTGCCGAATCCGTGGTTGACGCCATACTGCCCAGCCGCTGTGCAAGGCGCGCCGGTGCCGCCGCGGTCAACAGCATGAATGGCAGCACGGTTCCCAGGACCAGTAACACCGCTGTCGCAGCGACCAACCCGACAAATCGACGGCGACGGAAGGCCAGTGTCAGTACCGCGATCACACCAGTCACCACCAGTAGCACCAGCATGCGATTGACCAGGTTCTGGGGTGAGAGTTGGCCCAGCGAATCTTTCATGGCCCCCAGCAGGCTGACCTGGCTGAGATCTTCACTGGGGACAAACCGGCCATCGGACGCCACGACCAGAGTCTGCTGGGGATGATGCACCACCCATTCCTGTTCGAGAACTTCAATTGGATGAATTGTTCCCGACCCGCTCTTGAGGAACACCACCGGGGCGTCCTGCTCGAGTCGTCCCGAGCCGGTGACAGCCTGCACGCCGGATCGGAAAAACACCGCCAGGCTGTGCCGGCCAGACCCCTGGGCGTCAATCGGCCAGCCCACAACGAACATCTGGCTCCCGTCATCGGTCTGGCCGTGTTGACGGTGTGCCTTGACGGGTCGACCGTCGACGGTCACCGCCCACAGGGTTCGCTGTTCCTTGGATCTTGCCCCCAGGTCGACCACCAGGTTCTGCACACCGGCGGCAGTCAGGTCAAACACTGCCCGGTGCTGCATTTCACCGGTTCGTGCGAGGATACTGGTCACGGTACTGCTGTAGCAGATGGCGCGGGACACTCGACCATGATCGAATCGGGTCTCATTCAGCGAGACCTGGTAACCCGGCACCATGTACCGGTAGGCCTTCACGATCCGTTCACGCGACTGAAATGAAGACGATGGCAAATCGATGGGATCGATCTCGGTCAACTCGGCCACGTCCTCACTGCCTCCCGCTCGCTCCAGCGCCGTGACAACGATCCGCTGGTCATCCGATGCCTCGATTGCCACGAAACCGTTGTCCCGTTCGGCACCGACAACCGCCAATGTCGGCAATCGAAATCTCTCGTCCTCGTCGGCAACCTGCTGGTGGGTCAATGTCAGATCCACCGCCAGCGAGAGACGATTTCGAACGAACTTGTCGAGTTTCAAAGTCCACAGACGTCGACCGGCCTGGGGCTCCGCCGGCAATTGTTCGACAATCCGGTTTCCCGACTCGAGCAATCGAAATCTCAGGTCCCGTCCAATCCACTCGGGCAAATCGATGACCACGGTTCGAGCCCCACCACCCTGGATATCCAGGTGCGTTTCGAGGTGGACCGAAACCGTCTCACGATCAAGCCGGGCAACGGTCAGCGATTGGGCTGACAAGCGAGGTGGACGTCGGCCAATTCGCAATGTCCCTGTCACCCGCGGAGTCTGGTACATGTAGCCCAGTCGCTGTCCCTCCAATTCAAGATTGGCCTGATCCAGTCCCGTCAGTTCACTGGCCACAACCTCATACTCATCGGAAGCACGGACCAGGTAACGCCCCTCGACGATCAACCCCGACTGATCCTCTCGGTCGCCTCCGGCCATCTCCACTGCGATGGCTGGTAGGGGCACCTCACGGCCGATCGCACTCCCCAGGGGCCAGTTTTCGAGATCCCGGTGGGCCAGGACACGGATTCCCACCTCTGTTCCTTCGGGAATCGCCTTGTCGAATCCAACGCGAAATCGCTGCCGTCCCTCGGCCCCGGGCAAACGCTGCCAGGTCACCGGCTTGTTGGCCACCCGTACACCCGTGATGTTCCAGCCTTCTGGCATCGAGAACACCACCTGGAACAACGACGAAAACAGGCTCTCGATCGTCGCATCGGTGGCCAGGTCGAGTCCGTCGTCAGAAATCCGCAGGATCGTCGCCAACGCCGTCTGCAATTCCTGTCGCTTCGTCTCGGTCGCAAATGACAGGGTGAAATCCTCACGCCACGCATCAAAATGCAGCAAGCTGCTGCCGGTAGGAGACTTTTGATTCGTCTTGAGAACCATGACATCCGTCACACGACGTACCCCCGTCGACTGGCCGGATTGCAACCGGACACCCGGGGGAGACTGGACAAGGATCTGTCCGATGTGCGAGGTGACTCCCGAAAGCCGCAGGCGGGGAACTTGCCACAACTGGCCAACGGCCGCCGGCATCACTCCGCGAAATGTCACCCGTCGTGACCCCGTGAACCGCTGCCGGTATCGCAACGTGATGCGAGTCAGCCTCGCATTGTCCGGATCGTCGGCCAGTTCCCAACTCTCGAGTCCGCTGGACGACACATCAGTGATCTCCAGGTTCCGGGGAACGGTCGCCACGAACTCGTCCAACGCCTGCCCGAACACCTCCAGGCCGGTAATCGCCTGCCAGGTCACCTCCCCGGGCGCCACGCCAATTCCAAACGCGGTCGAAGCAAACACCAGGGCATCACCGGCCCGCTGGGTTTGGCGATCGGTCACCGACAGGCGAATATCACTGCGTCCCCCAACTGGCAGGTTGTACGTCGCCGGCTGATCAGCAGCTGCCGGCCGTCGGACCGCCAGCCCATCAACCAACAGGTGCTTGCCCGCCGGCAGATGCACCACCAGCGAGGCCGTCGCCGCCGGCACCAGGCCGAAGGCCGCCACCTTGTCGCTGCCCACCGACGCCAGGGGAGTCGAGAGCCCCAGTTGCAGGGTCGACACGCCAACGCTGTCGTGGAACAACTCAAGCCCTGTGACGGTCGCCTTCTTCCGGGTCATTTGGAAACGAGCCACTCGAGCCGGTTTTCCACCCAGCAGAGCTGTCTCAACTGAAACACCCCGCAACGGCAACTGCAGCGATTGCCAGCCGCGGGAAAATTGCTGAAGACGGACCGAGGCATCGATCAACAGGTGATCACCCCGTGGACGAGCCGTGTAAACCACCTCCCGCAACACCAGGGCCGCCGGCACGCGAGGCTGGGTCTTCTCGTTCCTGGTGGCCAGGGCCTGCAACTCGTCGTACCTGGCCTTCTCGAGCATCACACCACTTCGGTCGCGGTCGATGACCACGCCCAAGTCCTCGATTGGCACGAAGACCCGGCGAGGCCGTTTCCTGCTCCCAGGGATCTGAGCCGACTGGGCCGACACCGATCCGGTGACGGCCAGTACCGCCGCCAGGCTGGCAAAAATCCAGGCCCTGCTCATTCGCAAACTGCTCATGAATCTGACTCCAGCAGGCCCGGGGCATCCGAATCATCTGGGTCGGAATCGTCTTCTTCGACCGTTTCATCAGGGCCCGGGTCCGGGCCTCGGTCGGGGTCAGGGACCTCAGGAACTGCATCAGCGGGCCCGGGATCGGCGTCACCACCGTCGGCCTCGCTAACCGGGGCCACCTCCGTTGGCAGTTCTTCGGCGGCCTCTGAGGTTGACACTGGCTGGGCATCCGCGGATTTCGATTCGGCATCGGCATCCGGAACACGGTCCACGTCAACCGTGTTCCGCGAGAGAGTACTGGAAACCACTCCGGCGACTTTGCTGCCAACCGAACGTTGGAATCCCACCACCGCGGCCAACATCCAGGCCGCCACCCCAAAACCGATGCCCCAACGCGCGGCCAATAGGGCTTCGGCCACGCTGTCGGCGTAGGCCAATGACAGCAGCGAGACGAGGAACGTCGCCACGAGCACAACACTCAATCGATTGCTCCACGGGGTCCACAACAGCACGCAGCCAATCGCAAAGATCGGGATGCTGATTCCCGCGGTCATCGAGGATGTCTCCCACCACGTCGCCGACAGCGACGCGGCGCCGCCAAGATTTCCATAGACCGTCGCGTGCCCCCGATCCCTACCGGGCAGATGGCCGAGCGAGGAGGTCCGCTTCTGCTTGTCGAACCAGCCCTCGAGATTTCCATGGTGTTGCGCAAGAAACACGAAGTGATCGGGAACACCGACCAGCTTGTATTCCTGGGGAACGAACACCGCAGTCTTCAGTTCCTGGGTCACCACGGTTTTTCCATCAGATCCACTTTCGGACTCGACGCCTCCGATCACCGGCAGGTTGATGGTCTCGGTGCTGCCAAACCAACTGTCGAAGAACTTCTCCTGTGGCAGGTCGTAACGAATCGACAGAAAGAACTCCTCGTCGGCCCTGGTTCCGGCCACGTTGAACGAGTAGGCCGTCCAGCCATCGGGAGCCGTCTCGCCGTCCCCGGATTTCTCAACCGGCACACGCCTCAGATCCACAAAAACATCCGAGACGTTTGCCAGCGTGGGCAGGTCCACTCGTAGCCGCTGCCGCTGGCTGCTCTTGAGGCGAAACCGGGCGCGGGCACTTGCGGTACCGTTCTTGTTGATCACCATCTCGACCAACGCACGCGACACGACCGTCTCGACCACCTTCTCGGACTCGAACTTTCGTACGGTGACTTCGAGGCTGACCGGTTGCACGTGGAAGCGAAATGCAGCCGATCCGTTCGTCGGCAACAACTTCAGTTCCCGCACGTCAATCAATTCCAGACCGTCAAGATCACCGTCACCGGGCAGGTCAATCCCCAGCGCGTCGTCTTTTTTCACCACCACTTCGCCGGTGATGTTCTGGTTGTCGAGATCCAGTGCCCGTGGTGGCTGAACCAGTACCTGGCGATTTGCCATGGCCCCGGATTCCTCCTCGTCGGCCGTTTTCAGATCCCAACTGACATCGAACGCCACCGGCCCGGTCAATTCCTGCTGCATCACGATCGTCCAAGTCACCCATCCTTCCTCGGCTTCGCCGGAGGTCTTTTCTCGGATTGGCACCGGGACCGGGGCTGCCCCGGCAACACGTGACGTGACGATCTGTGGCTCCTGGCCGATCGACTCGGGCACCTGGATCCGGAACGTGTCCGTTCCGGCGTACTCCACAGTGAAAATCACCTTCGAATCGACCTCGACCACCTGCTGCTTCGCATTCGCGGTGGTGGCAACTGTGGCCGACAGCCTGGTCGGACGTCGACGCGTGGTCACCGGAAGAGCCAGTTTTCGGTTGACGTTCTGGGTCGGATACGCCGTGTATTGCCAGGCGCTGGCCAGCCGCGCACGGCCGACCGAGTTCCCAGCCCCACCGCTTCGATCGGGCTGGATCCCCGTCAGTTTCTCCTCGTCGGTGATCACCTCGAAGGCGTCCGGAGCGTAGACGGTGACCGTTCCGTTCTCGCGGACAACCCCCCGGGGCTCGATGACCGGCAACGACACATCGAACGTCTCGGCCTCGCCGTCGAACGCCTGGTGGGCGTTGATCGTCAGGTTCAAAACTCCCTGTCGACGTTGAGCCAACACCACGGTCAGCAGACGCGTCTGCTTGTCCAAAGTGTGCTCCTTGTAACCGTCACCGGAGACTCCGTCGAGCACGAGGCCCGGCGGCAACACCAGTTTCCATTCGAAGACACCGGCCCGTTCGACGGTGTACTTCAGCCTGGCCAACAATCGCAGTTCGTCATCGCGGAAGACCAACCGGGAGACCTGGTCGACGGTGACCCGTGGCTGCACCGGTTCGTAGGACACCCGGAGATCAAACCGCGGGCTGAAATACTTGTACGATCGTCCGCCTGGTCGACGGATCGACTGAAACACCTCTCCGGGTTCGATCCGCACCAGCCCTCTTGGCGGGGTGACGTTGAGCGTGAGATCCGATCCGTGGGTCAAAACAACCTGTCCGCTTTCCCGGACGGCATCCAGCGAATGGATTCCGTTGATCGTCATTCCAGCATCATCGATCGTCGACTTGTCGATCCCCGCCGTGTCGACACCCGAGACCGCGAACGTCTCACCCATGGCTGGAGCCGGACGTTCGGTGTGCACCTCGAGTATGAACTTGCCTCGGACCGCCCCGATGAACTCGACGGTGACCACCTGCCGTTTCTCCTCTTTCACCGGCGTCCACTTGCGAATCTTGGCCTGGGTCGAAGCCACGTCCAGGATCCGATGTCCCGGCGGAACAGCAATCCGCAACTGGGTCAATTCGCCACGCAGTACCTCGTGGTGCAGGAACACGTCGGTGTGAACCAGGCCGTCGCGAACCGAGATGTGCTGGTAATTGGACACGCTGGTCAACAGATCCATGTCGGGCTTCTGACCGACGCGGGGGTACCACAATGCCGAGATCTTCGGCGTCGCTCCCAGGCGGGCTCGCACGCGGGTGCGTCCTGCAGCCGCTTTGACCGGCAAGGCCACCAGCCGCGGTGTCAGATCAACAGCCTGTTGAGGACGAGGTACGGACAACTCGAACGTCGTCATGCCCACGGTCGGACAGTCGAATTCGAATGAATGACCGTCGGCCGAGGCACGGATGCGAGCTGTCAACTCCAGCGTCACGACGTGAGCGCCTGCCTCGGGAAACAGCAACGAGTACCGACCAGCACCCGTGCCGCGGAGCAGCACCTGGACAGCCTTGCCATCACGGGTCGCGGTCACGCGACCGATCGCCGCCTGGCCAAACTGGATCGGGATCTCCGACCAACTCTTGCCCAGCACCTGCACGCTCAGGGTGGCCGTGATCCGGGCCAGGTTCTCATCGACTGTGGCAACGTAATCGGCCTGGGTAATCACTCCTTCAACCGGAAGCCCCTTGGCGTTTCTGTCAGCGGCACCGGCTCGTTCCCACAGTCTCAGATACTCCATGTAGGGCAGGAATACCGCCGAGGGGTGTTTGTCGAGAACGGACTTGAGATCGCGATAGGGTACGTAGATCCACTGCTCAAATTGGGCTGCCGGTTGGGCTGCCGGTTGGGCTGCCGGTTGGGCTGCCGGTTGGGCTGCCGACTTCGTGGTCGTTTCCTGTCCCAACAGCGGACTGATCAATCCGAGGACCAACGCTGCCACGATCATGTGGCTGAACGCGAGACCAACCACCTTCTTGGTAAAACGCATCCCGACATCCCCCTGCAGCTCTTCTCACCAACACCGGCCCACGATTGTGGCGTACCGCATGGCACCCACCGGTTTCGCACCAACACCGTGCGAACCCAATGGAAACCTGTAGTGATTTTGTGGTTTGGGAAACCGTGGTAAGGAAATCCAACTGCCAACTTACTTTAGGATGCTGACACCCTTCCAGATGTTGCAGCGAATTCTCAATTTTTCCAGATCCGTTTCACATCACCGACGTTGGCCTGGAACGGTTATACCGGTTTCCCGACACGACCATGTCCCCCCGGCCAAGCCAGATCACGCGGCCTGGCCGAGCTGACGAACCGACTCGCCGGCGATCACTTCATCGACGAGTCGTCCGTAATCAGCCGCGCCGTTGCATTCCGGGTCGTAACCGAAAATCGATTGCCCGAAACCGGCCGCCTCGGCCAACCGGATGTTGCGGCGGATTCGCGACTCAAAGAGAGTCGCGGTGGCCCAGGGGGCATGGGGGTCGCTGGCGGCAAAGAATGCTGCCAGATCGTCGCTGATGTCGGCTGCCAATCTCGTGCCTGTCTCGAACAAGCACAGGACGATCCCGGTGACCTTCAGGTCACGGTTGAGTCGACGAGTAACCAGCGCCGTCGTCTCGAGCAGTTTTGAGAGTCCTTGAAGAGCAAGAAAGTGTGGCTGCAAGGTGATGAAGACCTCGCGGACGCCGGCCAGCGCGTTCACCGTGAGCACTCCCAGGGACGGCGGACAGTCGATCAGGCAATAATCCAGTGGGCAACTGGCTTCGAGTTCATCGATTTTCCCACGCAAGATCGTCTCGCGTCCGACTTCTCCGGCCAGTTCCTGCTCGATCCCCGCCAGGTCAATGTTGCCGGGAACGACCCACAATGATGGAGCCACCTGGCGTCGGATTTCGGTCAAACTCCGTCGACCGAGCATGACGTCGTAGAGACTCGGAGTGCCTGCCGGCGCCTCAACTCCGAGGTGCAGTGAAGCGTGGGCCTGGGGGTCCAGGTCGATCAGGCAAACACGTCGTCCAGCGGCGGCCAAGCCCGCGGCCAGGTTGACGCTGGTGGTCGTCTTGCCGACGCCCCCCTTCTGATTCATCACCGCGATGGTCCGCAACGGCTTGTCTCGCTGGACACACGACTCCCATTCTCAAGCGGTGGGAGTATATCCGCGGGGTTGCAACCGCGCGAAGATGACTTAGGCCGACCCGGTCTGGCGACCCTCCACGAGGAGTTCCTCGAGACGGGTAACACAGAGATCAATCGAGCGAACCGCCTGGACGAAATTGGTGTGCGTCGATGCCAACGGAGCGTCCTGGCGGAATTGTTCGGTCGCCCGTCGCATGCGACCGATTTTCTTGCCCAGCATCTTGACGTACCCGGCCGGATCATGCAGCCGGGTCTCCAGGGCTCGCGAGGTGTCGAAAACGGCTCGCACCACTCCCATCAACTCCGGAAAATCCTCGACCTCCTCACTGTGCTTCACGAACGTGCGAACCATCCAGGCGTGAGCCATCACGTCCTGGCATTCGTCCACAAGTACGGCCAATCGATCTTCGGTCACCACGGTGTCACTCGTCTTCACTGTAGGTCATCAACGTGGTCACTTTGCATCCGGCCAGCGCCTCACGACCGCCCAGCCCCTCCAATTCGATCACAACCGCACACCCGACCACCTCCGCACCCGCCTCGACCAACAAGCGATTGCATGCGGCCACGGTGCCACCGGTGGCCAGCAAGTCATCAACAACCAGCACACGGTCACCAGGTCCGACGGCATCGGTGTGAACCTCCAGAGTGTCCTCACCATATTCGAGCTGGTAGGAGTGCGAGCGGGTCTCGTGTGGCAACTTGCCTGGCTTACGAACCGGCACAAAGCGAGCGTCCAGTTCCAGGGCCAATGGAGCTCCGAAAAGAAACCCCCGCGCTTCGACACTCGCCACCACGTCGATCCCTCCCTCGCGGTAGGCATCGGCCAGCCGCCGAATGACTTCACCGTACGCCCTGGGCGACGCCAGCAATGGTGTGATGTCACGAAAACGAATGCCCGGCACCGGAAAATCGGGAACCGTACGGATATGGGACTTGAGATCCAGGCTCTCAGTGCTGTCAGTCATCAGCATTCATCCTCGGTTTCAGCCAACCCGCGACGGGCCTCAATGACCGTATCCTGGAACCGCGTGTCTCCAGCATACAACTCGAGAATACTGTGCCAAACTCGACGTGCTTCCTCAATCCGGCCACCCTTTTGGGCCAGCCGGGCTCGCTCGATCGCGACGGCGGCCAATTCCGTCTCGCCCGGTTTTTCAGGCAATTCACCTCGCCACTCCTCCAGCAATTCACGAGCCACCCCGGCTTCGGATTCCCATCTCGACTCTCCATTGACCAATTCCAGTACCGACTCGAGGATTCTAATCGCCCGGGGCCGATCTCCCAACCGCTTGTATTCGCGGGCCAGCCGCAGGAATCTCGTCACCTCGCCCGAGTCACCCACCTGCAGTCGTCTCGTGGGCCGTGACCGCGATTCGATCGACAATTGCTCGATCCGTTGCAGGTACGGTGCCACCCTCTCGTCCCATGCCCCGGAATCTTCAGCCACCAGCGGAGACAGGTACTTGTCGCGGGCGGTCCGCCAGTCGGGCTCGGCCAACTCCAGCAACCGCACTCCCTCGGCAAACCGTTCTTCGGGACTCATCCGGCCCTGCCACCACATCAGCATGGCAGTCGCGACCACCAGGACCAGGGCCAACAACAGTCCGGGCGTGCTGCTCCAAAAACCGCGCCAGGGCCCCCGCTGCATCTGGCGTTCGATCTCGAACTTCATCAAGTCCCTGGCCAGGGTCGCGTTGCCCAATCCGCCCGCTGGCTCCGCTCCCGCGTCGGCGGTCACCGCGGTGGCCGGCATTGTCAGCGCAGCACCACCTTCGGTCATCACATCTTCATCAGATTCGACCAACCGGTAGACACTCGTGTCGTCGTTCCTGTCGGATGGCGGCGGTGGTTCACTCTCGGAGAGAGCCACCTTGCGAGGAATCTCCTGCAACCGCAGGCCCAGAACATAGGCATCCGGATACCGATCTTCGGGTTCCTTGGACATCAACCGACAGACCACCTCGTCGAGCCATCTGGGAATTTCGGGGACAATCGATCTTGGCGGATCAAATTGGCCGTACCTTTGCTTCTGGATCAGTTCGACCGTGCTCCGTCCCTGGAAGGGAGGACGCCCGGTCAGCATGCAATACATCACGGCACCCAGTGAATACAGATCGCTGGTCCGGTGAGCCTTACGACCCTGGGCCTGCTCGGGAGACATGTACTCGGCCGTCCCGACAATCCCGCCGGTGGCGGTCAATTTTCCGGCCGCGAAGATCTGGGCCACGCCAAAGTCTGTCAGCTTGACGAGGTCCTCATCGGTCAACATCAGGTTTCCAGGCTTCAGGTCACGATGGATGATCCCTGCATCGTGAGCCGACTTCAGTGCCCGGCACACCTGGACCGAAATGTCGATCACCACCTCCCATCCCAATCGCTTGACCCGTCCCAACCGCCGGGTCAAGGTCTCACCCTCGACCAACTCCATCGCGTAGTAGTAGGTGCCGTCGTGCTCACCGCTGTCCAGAAACCGGACAATGTGCGGGTTGGTCAACTTCTGCAACGACTCGATCTCACGACGGAATCGCTCGACCAAACCCGGTTCACGCGCCATGGTCGCCGAGAGCACCTTGACGGCTACCAACTCGGACGACTCGGTGTGAATGGCCCGGTAGACGGTCCCCATACCGCCGGCACCCAGTTCCTCCTGGATCTGATACGGACCGATCGTGTTCGGGAGTTCAGGCATCGTGTTGGTCGGTGACTCAATTGCCCCGGGAATGAAAGACTGGCCGATTCGAGTCTATGGTGCAACAATTCCGACGGTCAACAAACCACCAGCCACTCCTCCCGGTTCGCTTCATGACTACCGCAATCCTTCTCATCGCTCACGGAAGTCGACTCGACTCGGCCAACCGGGACCTGGACTGGTTGGCCAACTCGCTGACACAACGTCGACCCGATGACCAGGTCCGGACCGCTTACCTGGAAATTGCCGAACCGGACATCCAGACGGCAGGCACACAGTGTGTCGAACAGGGAGCCGACCGGGTGCTGCTTGTCCCATTCTTCCTCTCACCTGGACGGCATGCCACCAAGCACCTGGCCGAACACCGCGACCGATTGGCCGACCAGTTCCCCGACGTCCACTGGGAATTGAAACCGCCCCTGGGACGGCACGACATGCTGGTCCAGGTGATCGAGGACCGGGTCGATGGCCCTGGAGTGGACTAGCAACGTCCGTCTCGCTCAGGGACGACGTTCGACCCAGGCCAACAGGACCGGCAACAACACCAGGTTGCCAGCCAGTCCGCCGAGCATCGCCACGCTGACCAGAATTCCGAAATAGACCAGCGGAATAAAATGTGAGAGCGTCAGCACGCTGAAACCCACGACCAGTGCCAGGTTGGCCAGGACGACAGCACGGCCAACACCGGCATGGGTCCGCTCCAGCGCGGCCGACACGTCATCGCCGGCCGCCCGGGCTCGCCGAAATCCCGAGATGTAGTGGATGCTCGAATCGACGGTCAGGCCCAGCGACACGCTGGCGATCATCGCGGTGGCAATATTCACCGGCAGGCCCACCCAGCCCATTGCTCCGATCACCAACACGATCGGAAAAAGATTCGGCAACAACGCGACCAGTCCGATCCACGGACTTCGAAAAGCCAGGCTCACCATCAGGACGATTCCAATCGCCGCGAGGACAAAGCTGACCACCTGATCTCGCAACAGGCTCTCGATCAGGAATGTCAACAAGACATACAACCCGGTCGCTTCCACCGGTCGCTCGCCTGGTTTCAATTCCGAGAACTCTTCGCGGGCAATCGCCTCGACCCGCTCGATCAACTCCCGCTTCTGTCCGGCCTGCTCCCGCTCCAGGGCCCGCAACACGATCCGCATCCGCCTGGCCTCGGCGTTGTAGAGACTGGAAACGTACTCGGGCTGAGATTGATCGAGAACCTTCAGACGCTTGGGGAGCGTGTTGAGGAGAAACGGGACGCGGGGCACCATTTCCAGTCCATCGCTGATCGGGACAACCTTGGTCAACCGACGGCGATCGTCGTCCGTCTTCATCTGGTCGGCCACCTCCGTCTTCAGCCGTTCAGCCAGTCGTCTCACCCGGTCAATTTCTTCCTGGGTCAGTTCATCGGAGGTCGGAAAATTGACCTCCCAGTTGCCCGCACCCCCGAGCTTGGTCTCGACAAACTCAAGGCCCTGCCGAATCGGGCTGTCCTGGCGGAAGTTTTCACTGAAGTCGGTCTCGACCTCCAGCCTCGTCAGTCCCGCTCCAGCCACGATCACAACGATTCCGATAGCGGACAACACCACCCCTGGATGACGACGAATTCCCCGGGCCAGAAATTGCAACCCCCGCACCAGCTGTCCTTCACCGGGCACTCGCCCCGGATCCACCTGACGCCGACCCAGCAAAATTCCACCGGGCAACAACAACAACGCGGCCAGCAGCACCAGCAGCGTGGCCAGGCTCATCATGATCCCGAAACTGCGGACCGGGCTGATGGTACTGGACAACAACGCGGCAAAACCAACCGCGGTCGTGGCCCCGGTCCAGAAAATCGCCGGAGCCAGTTGATTGATCGTTCGGGTCAGTGCCTCCAACGGTGGGTGCTCGTTGCGATGCTCACGGAAATGCACGGTCACGTGAGTGCAGGTGGCGACACCGATGATGGTGACCAGGGAATTGAGCATCGAACTGACCATGCTCAATTTCATCCCGCTGATGACCAGCAGAGCCTCGGTCCAGAGAATCGCGGTGACCACAACCAGTAACGGCAGAACCACCCAGCGGATGCTTCGGAACAACACCAGGATCACAGCCGCCAACAGGCCCAGGGACCACCAGAACAGTGTCTGCCCGTCCTGCTCGACATAACGAAACATGTCGTGCACCTGCACCGGCTCTCCGACAACCTGTGCCACCGGATCGTGTGCAGCAGCCAGTCGACGAATCTCGGCAAATGTCTGTGCCCGGTCCGTGGTCGCATCGGAACCCGTCGCCGGAGCAAGCCTCAGAACAATCGCCACCGTTCGACGATCTGCACCCACCAGCACACCCTCGACCAACGACAAGACTCGCCGCCTGAGTCCCTTGATCCTTTTCATCACGCGTCCGAGGACTCCGGTCGGTTCCAGCGCCTGGACAAGATGCTGAGTGCTGCCAGCCTGCACGCCCTCCACTTGCCCCAGTTTCTCAGCGAATTGCTCGATCCGCGTCCTGGACTCTGTATTCAACTCCGTCGACAACTCCGGAACGTCATCGTCTTTGCTGAACAGGTGAGGATCTTCGTAGGCGACAATCACGAATTCGTCCCCACCGAACAACTCGCGACTGGCACGGAACGCGGCCAGTTGTGGATCGTCTTGCGCGTAGAGCGATTCGATCGACTGGTCGAACTTCAACTCGCCGGCCGGGACAATCGCCAGCAGTCCTGCTGCCAACGTGGCCCCCAGCAGGAGAACCCGGTGCTTCAAGACCATCGCCAACAGGCTCGTGATCCGGCCACCGCCGTTCACGTCCGACTGCACGTCGTTGGGCAACTGTTCGGGATCGATCCCGTTCGAGTCCATCGATCCCTGGCCTTCTCGCCCGCATTGGCGGACATCGGTTACACTGGCACCGCCCATCGGCATCAGCGGCCGTAGGATAGCCGCGTTGTGGCCGACGGGCCAACAGGAGTTCGCGTGAACCGAGACCTTTCAAAGTTCTGGCCCCTGCTGGGAGTGGTACTCCTGGCGGTGATGGTCCGCGTCCCCGTTGCAGCGTGGCGAGCCGACTCACTCGGTGACGACCGCGACCATTACCGGCTGCTTGCCGACGGTCTGATCGAGGGCAACGGGCTGGTTCATCCCGATCATGGCACTCCCACCGCCTACAGACCACCGCTGTACCCGCTGGTGCTGGCAGCGGTCGCCTGGACGGTAGGAAGCGGCGACATCGGCGTGGCCGCGCTGCACCTGGCCCTGGGACTGGCCACGGTTGCGGGAACCTGGCTGGTCGCCGTTCGCCTGGGACTGGGCCGCCGCGCGTGGCTCCCGGCGGCAGCCGTCGCCATCGATCCTCTGCTTGTCGTCAGTGCCACGCTGCCCATGACCGAGACACTGTTTGCCGCCCTGGCGACCTGGATGCTCGCACTGACCACTTCACGATTGTCAGTCACCAGGGGACTGGTGACTGGAATCCTGTTCGGTCTCGCGGCCCTGTGCCGCCCTTCGGTCTGGGCCTTTGCCGTGCTGACCGCGGTGGTCCTGGGGATCAGGTGGCTGAGAAAAGCCGGTGCTGGACACGGGGCCAACGACCGGGTGGTCCTTGCCGTCACCCTCGCCGCTGCCGCACTGACGGTCAGCCCCTGGCTGGTCCGCAACCTGGCCGTCTCGGGCACGCCCGTGCTGACAACCACCCACGGTGGCTACACGCTGTTGCTGGGGAACAATCCCGTCTTCTACGAACAAGTCGTGAGACGTCCTCTGGGGACAACCTGGAACGACACCAACTCGGACGCCGGACGTCGGCCCACCGAATGGCGCAAGCACCTGGAAACCCGCATGCCGATCGCGCCTCGTGGAATCGATGCCGAACGGCAGCGTGACACGTTCATGTATGGTTTGGCCGTCGCCAACATCACCCACGATCCCCCGGGATTCGCCCGAGCATGCCTGTTGCGGGTGTTGCGATTCTGGACACCGTGGCCGCTCGAGTCCGCTCCCGGGTCGGCGTGGCCCGCGTTGATCAAGTGGAGTGTAGCGGCCTGGTACGCGACCGTGCTGGTGGCCATGCTTGTGGGCGTCTGGCGTGCCCCCTGGAGAGCCAACAGCGGCTGGCACGCCCCACTGCTTTTCCTATTGGCGCTGTCACTCGTGCACGTGGCCTTCTGGTCAACCATGCGAATGAGAGCCCCGGTCATGCCGGTCGTCTTCCTGCTGGCCACGGTTGGACTCTGGAGTCCAACCGGCGAGTCGGGCACGTCGGACGACACCGCGCCGGAGGGTTATTGACACCTTGGAAAAAGCGGACCTATAATCCCGCCCCCCCGCGACCAGGATGGTGCGGGACCACTCCGGAATCATCCAGCCACCACCGGGCCCCTCGACAATCGAGCGAATCGGCGGCGGCTGGCGATCCGGCAATTTGCTTCCAGGAACCGGATTCCCACGTGTCGGGCAGGACGCCCACCGACGTCGCCTCCCAACACCGCCCGCAAACGGTCGTCACCCTGTGGTGCCGTCGCCTGATTGCGGTCGCGGTTGCGTTGGCGTTGGCGCCCCCCACGATCGTGTTGGCCGATGACCCAACAGCGGCCACGGACCTGGTTTCGATCTCAGCAGATTTTGGCTACGAAACCGAAGCCCGCAGTTTGAACGGATCATCACGGATCGCCGTACTCCGACGGCAGGTCACCATCCGACAAGCCAACACCGTGATCACCGCGGGCCAGGGAATCGCGTGGATCAGCCGGGCGAGACCACCGGAAACCGGTATCCGAGTGTCGGTGTACCTGGAAAACAACGTCCGACTCGAAAGTCCCGACCAGACCCACAGTCGCCCAAACCTGTTGCACCGCCTGGCGATCTCCTCGACCGCACCGGTCGTCACAATCACTCACCGTCAGAAAAACCCGGGTTCGCTGGTCGAGGATCCACTGTACCGACGCGGCACGGCCCACCGGCAACGTCGGCCCGGCGACGATCACCGGCTGGCAGCACACCAGGCCGGCCCGGCCCCGGCCCCGATTGTCAGCGATCCGCAACAGCCTCTGCGACGAGTTCAACTGTTTCCCCGGACCAACCGCCCTTTCAGCGTGACCACTGACACCGCACCCGGCACCACCCCCAGCGAAAAGGTGTTCGTGGTCACGGGAGGTGTCAACCTGGTGATCGACCAGGTCGCGGCAGACAAAACCCAATCACTCTTCGGTTCCGGCACCGTGGACCTCTCGGCCGACCGGGTTGTCATCTGGGCCCAGATGAACGCGGAACCCGACATCTCCTCCCAACTTGTCCAGGCTGTCGACCGGGGAATACAGATCTACCTGGAAGGCAACATCGAACTGAGACAGGGAGGGCACATCGTGCGGGCCCACCGGGCACTCTACGACGCCCGGGAACGCCGCGCCTTGATGCTCGACGCCGACCTGCTGGCCCAGATCCCCGGTGGCCGGGTTCCGCTGAGAATCCGGGCCGAAAAAATCCGGCAGGACGGGGACCACAACTTCCACGCCCACAACGCCTGGGCATCGACCAGCCCCTTCGGCGTTCCCGGTTATCGACTCCAGGCCCGTGACGTCTTCCTGGATCGCCGCGAACTGCCCCGCTGGCTCGGCTCTCCGGTCAAAGGCGAAAAGGTGGACTGGATCACCACCCAGAACAACCTGCTGCTACTCGGCGAGACCCCGGTTTTCTTCACACCCAACCTCGGCGGACCCGCCACTGATTTCAACTTCCCGCTGCAACGGATCAACTTCAACCAGGACAGCGTCTTCGGATTCCAGGCCGAAACAACCTGGAGCCTGTTCACGCTCCTGGGAATCGAACCCGTCGAAGGGGTCGACTGGTCGCTGCAGGCGGACTACTACACCGATCGAGGTCCCCGCATTGGCAGCGGGCTGACCTACCGGCAAAACGGGCTGCTGGGACTCCCCGGCCAGGTGACCGGGTGGAGCAACGGGGCCTACCTGTACGACCGGGGACTCGACAACCTCGGTCGAGACCGACGACAACTCGAACTCAACTCGCCCCATCGTGGCCGAGGCCGCTTGATTCACCGGCATGATTTCCCCGAGGGCTACACCGTCCGTGGCGAAATCGGTTACCTCTCGGACCGCAACCTGCTCGAACAATACTACGAGCAGGAATTCGACCAGGAGAAAGACCACGACACGCTGCTGTACCTGGAACAGAGAAGTGACAGCACGGCCTGGAGCCTGCTAGCCCAGCCACGCATCAACGACTTCGAGACCGCCACCGAATGGCTTCCTCGAGGTGATCTGTATGTCTTCTCACAACCGCTGCGACACGGACTGCCCGGCTGGCCCACTCTCAGTTGGTCTACCCACACCTCGGCCGGCTACGCACGACTCCGGCCCGCAGAGGCTCCGCTGGATCCCTCTGACATCTTCACTCCGCTGGCCGATACCGCCAACGTCGGTGGAGCCGTGCTGATGTCGCGACACGAAATCACCCTGCCGGTGATGCTGGGCCCCGCCCCAGTGGTGCCCTACGTGATGGCCGAGAGTGCCTACTGGAGCGAGGGAATGGCGGGAACCGAGATCGACCGGCATCTCTTCAGTGGCGGCCTCCGAAGCAGCCTCTCGATGTCCCGAATCGATCCGGGTATCCGGAGCCCGATCCTCGGGCTCAACGGGTTGGCTCACAAGATGACGTTCGAGACCGACCTGGCGTGGACCGAAACCACCAGGGGGCTCGGCGAGATTCCCCAGTACAATCCGCTCGACGACAACGCGCAAGAACGGTTCCGCTACCGGATGCTGTCCAACACGTTCGGTGGTGTCTTGCCCGGTGGTTTGGACACCCGCAGTTTCGGAGTCCGCAACGGAATCGGCCTGGGAATGACGGCTCCCTGGCACGAACTGGTCGCCGATCAACAGGCCCTGAGACTGGCATGGCGACACCGGTTGCAGACAAAAGCGGGTGCCCCGGGAGGCGAACGGATTCGCAATTGGATGACGCTCGACCTGGAAGCCACCTGGTTTCCCAGGCCCGATCGCGACAACTTTGGCGAGGACTTCGGATTGCTTGGTTCTTCCTACCGCTGGCACGTCAGTGATCGCACCACGTTGCTGGTCGACGCCTACATGGATCTCTTTGACCAGGCTCCCGAGATATGGAACGTGGGCCTGCTCAGCCAGCGAACATCCCGCGGAACCCTCTTCGCCAACCTCCAGCAAATTCACGGGGGCCCCATCGACAGCCAGATCCTTTCTGCCGGATTCAGCTACCGCATGAGCCCCAAGTGGGTCTCGACAATGCAAACCGCCTACGACCTCGCGGAGGAACGCAACCAGGGCCAGTCGCTGACACTGACTCGCATCGGAGGCGACTTCCTGGTCCATTTCGGAGCCAGTTACGACAACAGTCGGGACGCTGCAGGATTCCACCTGTCGGTGGAGCCTCGCTTTGGCGCCATGAACGCATCCAATCCTCAAATGGGCCGGCTGCTGGGCCTGAGGAACTAGGACTCCGCCGGATTCTCATCCTGGCGACGATGCAACTCCTCGTGCTCCTGGTCATCGGTCGGTCGCGTGTCGCGGCCCGGACCATCGGTCAACTCGATCCGGTCCACGAACTTCACGTTCGCACAATCATCCAACTCGTCGGTGTGACACGCAGCGGGATCCCTGATCAGGAATCGGAACGGTCCACCCTGCTCGAGAGTCATCGGCTGCCCGTCCACCGAATAGACGAGAATCCCCTCGTTCCGGATGGGCTCCAGTGGCACGCTGGCCGCAAAATCGTCGGCCGTAGCGTGCAATGTCAGGTAGCTGGCCTGTGACGTCGGAATGACACGGGAGAGCAGCGATTCGAGTGTCACGCCATCGCCGTTGCGAGTCGGGTGAAAACGGCTCACGTCGACAACCCGCTCGGATTCCTCAAATTCCGCCAGTTCCGAAAAGGTCAACACCAACTGATTTTGGACATGGCCATCAATCGTCAACTTCGGCGTCGTCATCGGCTGAACTCTCACTGAATGGTCGGGGCAGGAATTGTCTCAAGAGAAGAAGGCACCCCGATCGTTCCTTTGATCGGGGTGCCCGTTGCAAGAGACTCGCCGGTCCTTCAGCTACATCCCATGCTGTTTCCACAGTTGTGGCACAGGTAACAGTTGCCATTGCGAACCGTGATCGCACCACAACCGTCACACGCGGGAGCATCGACCTGGAACTGGGCAAACTGCTGGTTCCGTACCTCAACCGCTTCCTCGGAGGCATGGGCCGCAACCACGTCGGCTACCGATTGCTCGATGTCTGCGATCGAGGACACCACCGCCGATTCGGCGGACGCGGTCGCAATCGGAATCGCCCCGTTCGGTTCGCCGTAACCCGGCTGGAAGCGAATTCCCAGCCACCGGAAGATGTAATCCACCACGCTCTTGGCGTTGGGAATCTCCTGGTTGCCGGTCCAACCCGACGGTTCGAACCGCATGTGGCTGAACTTGCTGGTCAAGGCTTCCAGAGGAACACCGTATTGCAACGACATGCTGGTCAACGTGCCAATGGTGTCCATCAGCCCGCCGATCGTGCTCCCCTCCTTGGCCATCGTGATGAACAACTCGCCGGGAGTCGCGTCCTCAAAAAGACCAACGGTGATATAGCCCTCGTGGCCTCCGACGGAGAACTTGTGAGTCAACGACTGCCGAGTGGCCGGTAGCCGACGTCGCGCCGGAGCCGCCACATCGGTGGCCCCACCGTCGCGGTCACCTTCCTTGCTGGTTGCCAGCGGCTGGCTCTGCTTCGAGCCGTCCCGGTAGATCGCCAGGGCCTTGAGACCCTGCCGCCACCCCTCCATGTATGCCTCCTGGATATCCTCGACCGTCGAATCCTCGGGCATGTTGACGGTCTTGGAAATGGCACCAGAGAGGAACGGCTGAGCGGCCGCCATCATGCCGACGTGACCTCGCCAGGAAATCGACCGTTCCCCGCTGGCCGGGGTGAAGGCACAGTCGAAGACCGGCAAGTGCTCGGCTTTCAACTCCTCGGCCCCCTCGATCGTCTCGTTCTGGTCGATATACGCCACGATCGATTCGATTGACGCCGCGTCGTAACCAAGAACCTCCAGTGCTTCGGGCACAGTGCGGTTGACGATCTTCATCATCCCCCCACCGGCCAGTTGCTTGTACTTGACCAATGCGATGTCAGGCTCGATGCCCGTCGTATCACAATCCATCATGAAAGCGATCGTGCCGGTTGGAGCCAGCACCGTGGCCTGGGCATTGCGATACCCGTGATCGTGGCCCGTCGCCAAGCACTCGTCCCAACACTCGCGCGCCGCATCCTTCAAGTACGTCGGACACGCATCGTCGATCGACTCGACCGCGTCACGATGCATCTGCATCACCCCAAGCATCGATTCGCTGTTCTCGGGGTAGCTGGCAAACGGACCAATATTGGAGGCAATGTGGCTGGACGTACGATAGGCTTCTCCGTTCAGAAGAGCCGTCATCGCGCCACAAATTCCCCGACCGGTATCACTGTCGTAGGGAATCCCCATCGACATCAACAGGCTGCCCAGGTTCGCGTAACCCAGCCCCAGCGGACGGAACAGGTGGCTGTTCTCGGCGATCGACGGAGTCGGATAACTGGCGTTGTCGACCAGGATCTCCTGGGCGGTGATATAGATCCGAGCTGCCTGTCGGAACCGGGTCACGTCGAAGGTGCCATCGGGACGGACAAACTTCCGCAAGTTGATGCTGGCCAGGTTGCAGGCCGTGTCATCCAGGAACATGTACTCCGAACACGGGTTCGACGCATTGATCGGACCGGTCTTCGGGCACGTGTGCCAGCGGTTGATCGTCGTCTCGTACTGCAACCCCGGATCGCCACAGTACCAGGTACCGTGAGAGATCTCCTGCATCATCTCGGATGCCTGGTAACTGGGGCTAGCCGACGAGTTGTCCGTGACATTCCGGGTCGTCCATGTCCCGTCCGACTCCACCGACTGCATGAACTCGTCACTGACGCGAACCGAGAGGTTCGCATTCTGGAACATGATCGAACTGTAAGCCTCGCCGTTGAAGTTGGCCTCGTACTTGCCGCTGTCGATCAGCGTCCGGGCTTTCTCCTCCTCCTTGGCCTTGGCCTGGATGAAGTCCATCACGTCGGGATGCCAGTCCTTCAGGCTCTGCATCTTCGCGGCACGACGCGTCTTGCCACCCGACTTGACCACCGCCGCAATCTGGTCGTAAACCCGCATGAACGACAATGGCCCCGACGGGGTGCCACCACCGGAAAGCTTCTCCCGGGAACTGCGAATCGTCGAGAGATCCGTGCCGGTGCCCGATCCAAACTTGAACAACATCGCCTCGCTCGTGGCGAGACGCATGATGTCCTCCATGTTGTCTTCGACCGACTGGATGAAGCAGGCCGACGCCTGGGGAAACTCGTAGGATGTCTCGGGACGACGGATCGACTTCGTCTCGGTGTCGAACCGATAGTTGCCTCGGGATCCGCCAACACCGTACTGGTGATACAGGCCAACGTTGAACCAGACCGGCGAATTGAAAGCGCCGTGCTGGTGCAGGCACAGCCAGGACAACTCGCGATAGAACCGCTCGCCGTCCTCCTCGCTCGCAAAATAACCGTCCGCCTTGCCCCAGTCGGCGATCGTGCGAGACACGCGGTGAATCAACTGCCGCACGCTCGTCTCACGTTCGCTGGTTCCCGGCTCGCCGTAGAAGTACTTGCTCACAACCACGTTGGTCGCCAGTGGACTCCAGTCCGACGGGATCTCGCAGTCGGTCTGCTCGAACAGCACACCACCGTTCTCATCCTTGATCGATGCCGTCCGCAATTCCCACTCGACTGTCGAGAAGGGATCGGTGTCGGCCGGACAAAACTCCGAGGCGAACCCCAGCGCCTTGCCCGTCGCCTGCTCGAGACCCGAGCGGCCGTTGCCATTGTGTCCGTTGTCCCGGTTCTCCACCGCGCCCTCGGCCGAGATCTCACCCAGCCCCTGGCTCACGACGGCTCGCCCTTGAACCAACTCATTCGAACGTCCCTGCTCTTCAATACCCTTAGCTTCGTGCATCATGCACCCCTTCTTTATGTAGCTTCTTTCTCCAGTTGCCGGACTCGGGAATCTCGTCAATCGCCCCTCTCGTGGGGCCGGTCGAACGACGAAAAGTCACGAAAATGGACTATGGAAGTGTAAAATTTGACAATATTTGAGCCGTTTTGAAGACTCAAATACCACAAGGTGTAGGGGACAGGAGTCCAAGAACACCTACATCTTGTGAACTGACAAGATTCGACACTATAAATCGGCATTCTATTTTGTCAAGATCTTGTTTTTCGGTTTGTTTTGGACAAACTCTCAAAATTCGTCGTAGGGTCCGTTAGCAACACGACTTACCGCAATCTGAAAAAATCGTCACCAATCCTACCGTCCGCACAGCACAATCGCGGTTGGCTCCCACCACGGCACCCTTTGATGGTCTCACCAGATGCCCGAACACAACTCCACGAGATCAAACCAACCGGGTCATCAGGCGACCGCCGATCCCACCGCGCTGGCCGAGCACGGTCGGCTTGACCTTGTCGCCAGGCTGGTGGTGGAGGGCGACATTCTGGGGCAGCACAAGAGTCCGATGAAGGGAGCGAGTGT
The DNA here is from genome assembly GCA_963933195.1 of uncultured Planctomycetaceae bacterium. Lineage (GTDB taxonomy): Bacteria > Planctomycetota > Planctomycetia > Planctomycetales > Planctomycetaceae > UBA8437. Next base: position 10,530 of record CAWVUS010000002.1, on the reverse strand, counting down.
CGAATTCAGCGAACACCGGCAGTACCACCCGGGTGACGAGATCCGGCACATCGACTGGCGAGCTTATGGCAAGACGGGGAAATACTTCGTCAAGGAGTTCGAGGATGAGACGAACCTGCGTTGCCAGTTGATGGTCGACGCGTCGGGCAGCATGGCCTACGGCGACAGCACGTTGTCCAAGTTCGACTACGCCCGTCAATTGGCCGCCTCGTTGGCCTACCTGCTCCTGGCTCAGCGCGATGCGGTCGGGCTGACCGTTTTTGACGACCACGTCCGCACGCGACTGGCCCCGTCAACCCAACAGGCACTTTTCACCCAGGTCACCGACACGCTCGAGCAACTCGAACCAACCGACGAATCGTCACAGGCATTCGCCGGAGGCGTCGCCGAATCACTCGGCGAGGTCCTGCCAACGCTCTCTCGCCGGAGCCTGGTCGTGGTGATCAGCGATTTCCTGGACGAGACCGACGAGTTGATCTCTGCACTCGCCCGGTTTCGTCACGCCCGGCACGAGTTGATCCTGTTCCACATCGTGGCTCCCGAGGAGGTCGACTTTCCGTTTTCACGGCCGACCCAGTTCCACGACCTGGAACAATCCTCACGTCGCGTGCTGGTGGATCCACACCGGGTTCGCGAACGCTACCTGCATCACTTCAATCGTTTCTGCACCCGGCTGGAACAGGGAGCCGCCGGGCAGGACATCGACTACCAGCGAGTGACCACGAGCCAGCCTTATGCGACAGCCCTCGGCCGCTATCTCGCCTCGCGCTCGCAGCGGCGACGCGGTCGCTAGTCCGCCACGCGTTCGACGAACTCGCTGCCCAGTTGTTTTTCCAACCGGGTCGCCTCGATTCCCAACATCCGTCGCAGCCCGCGGTACGTCCCGGCACGCTCCCGCCGACGACGCTCGTCCACCTCACCCGGCTCGCGGCGAACCGCCCGCAACAACACGTTCTTGGCCGTGTGCTCCATGTCGATGAACTCGACCACCCGCGTCCGGTAACCGCACACCTCCAGGGCCTCGGCACGAATTGCGTCCGTCACCAGTGCCGCCAGTCGGTCGTGCAAGATCCCGTGCCGGTGCACTGCCGCGAGATCTCCGATCACCAGTTCACTGGCGAATTCGTGCTGGCAACACGGCACCGCCAGGATCACCGCCGCCTGCCACTGCACCGCCCGGGCCAACGCGTCATCGGTTGCGGTATCACAGGCATGCAACGATACGGCCAGGTCGACACGGCCTTCGTGTGAAAATCCGGAGATGTCTCCCTGGTGAAACTCGACCGTGTCCAGCCCCAGTTGCTGGGCCACTCTCCGGCAATCCGCCACCACCTCGGCCTCTCGTTCGACACCCACGATTCGCACGGTGCGACCCCGCAGTTGCGTCAACAGGTGATGCAACGCAAACGTCAGGTAACTCTTGCCGCACCCGAAGTCGACCACCTGCAGATCGCCCTCATCGGGCAATGATTCAACACAGTCATCCACCAATTCGAGGAATCGGTTGACCTGGCGGAACTTCGCCTGCCGCGACGCCTTCACGTGGCCCTCGGAGGTCATCACGCCAATCGCTTCCAGAAACGCACACGGCACACCGTCTGGCAACAGGTGCTGCTTGGCACGATCGTGAGACGTCGAGGCGGGTGGCTTGGTTGTGGCGGGTCCCCGGTGAATCGTCAAACGACCGCCCCGACCGACTCTTGCCGAGAGATCCTCAACCGAACCAAACAGGTGCAGGTCACCGTAGGCCCCGGGAAACCATTCGGTGATTCGGACCACCGCAGCGGCGGGTTCGAGGTTCTCGTGTGTTTGCTGTCCGGCGAATTCGGAGACGAACTGGTAACGTGGCCCGGCCGATAACGTTACCGGTCGAACCACGATCCGCTCGGGCAGTTCGGGCCGTTTGCCGTCACGTCGACTCAGCACCACGCGGTGGCACTGCGATTGGAGGATGGCGGCTCCAACCGCCTCCACTATCTCGCTCACACCCTCGGACACTGTTAGACTGCGCTCCTGGCCATGTTTGGTTGACGTCCGAATCGACCACTCTACAGCCCCGGGCACCACACCGACAACGACTCACAACCAGTCGGAGACATTCAATGGGTCTCAATCGCAAGCAGAAGAAACAACTCGACGTCGCACGCAAAAAGCTCAACAGCCTCCGCCAACAACTCGCTGGAGCCAAGGCCCAACCCGACGACCCGGCCGATGTGCCACGACTCGAGGGTGAAATCGAACAGACACTCGAGTTGATACGGTCTTTGAAGAAAGCGGGAGAGAAGCGGTGACCACCACCGCAACCGATCCGCAACCGCAGACGCCCCCGACAATCTTTGTCGTGCACCCCAGGGAACGTTCCAGCAAGTGCTCGATCGAACCACTGCGAGATCGGGCTGGCTTCGTCTTCTGGAAGTTTCCGCATCGTGGCCCCGAACCCCTGGAGGGTTACATCCGGTTGGGGATGGGTGGTCCCCAGATTGGACCTGACGACACAGGGAGTGGCCTGCTGGTTCTGGACGGAACATGGCGGTTGGCTGCCCGGATGGAACCCGGTTTCACCGAATTGCCCGTCCGGAGCTTGCCGGTGCTGCAAACGGCCTACCCCAGGACCTCGAAACTTTTCCAGGACCCCGACGGCGGACTGGCCACCATCGAGGCCGTGTGGGCCGCCTATCACCTGATGGGTCGATCCACCGACGGACTTCTGGATCACTTCCGGTGGGGCGATCAGTTCATCGCCGACAATGCCGACCAGTTGAGTACCCGCTAGTCCTGGCAACGGCCCCGGGCTCGTCGGCGTCCAATTCGTCCGAGCGACATTCAACCCCGGTTGCCCGGCGATCCCGACCGGTGATATCATGGGGGATCAATCACACCCCCTCCACCACAACCACACCCCGGGACATCCCCGCCATGCCCCGTCACCCTGTTCCCAGCCTGACCCTACTGGCCCTGGCGTGGTGCCTGGGCCTGGCAACTGCCCCGGTGTCAGCGGCAGCCCCTCCGATCGATTACCAGAAGCAGATCAAGCCCCTGCTGGCCAAGCACTGCAACGGGTGTCACGGATCCACCAAGACGATGTCGGGGTTCAGAACCGACGCCGGACAACTGGCCACCCGCGGTGGTGATCGCGGCGTTGGTATCGTTCCGGGGCAACCCGCCAAGAGCCTGCTGTTCCAGGCTCTCACCGGAACCGACGATCTCGAGCAAATGCCGTTCGATAAGCCGCCGTTGAAGACGGCCGAAATCGAGTTGATCAAAAAGTGGATCCTCCAGGGGGCCCGCTTTCCTTCCGACGAGAAGATCACCGCACGTCGGCGTCAAAGTGATCACTGGGCATTTCAGCCGATCGTCCGAGCCAAGCTGCCAGCCGTCAGCAACCCGGCCTGGGTTCGCAATGCGATCGACACCTTTGTCCTCGCTCGCCTGGATAAGGAGAGGCTCCGGCCCGCGCCCGAGGCCGACCGTGTCACCCTCGTCCGCCGGCTCAGCCTCGATTTGCTCGGGCTACCGCCCTCGCCCGAACAGGTCGACGCCTTCCGAGACGACACCCGTCCGGGAGCCTACAACCGGCTGGTCGACCGCCTGCTCGCCTCGCCCCGCTACGGGGAACGCTGGGGACGGCACTGGCTCGACCTGGCCCGCTACGCAGACTCCGATGGCTTCACAATCGATGGAGCCCGTTCGATCTGGAAATACCGTGACTGGGTCATCGATGCCATCAACGCCAACATGGCCTTCGATCGCTTTTCGACCGAACAACTCGCCGGAGATCTGATTCCAAAGAGCCGTCTGGACCAACTGGTCGCCACCGGCTTTCACCGCAACACGTTGATCAACCAGGAGGGTGGAACCGACGACGAACAGTTCCGGGTCGACGCAGTGGTCGACCGCATCAACACCACGGGTGCCGTCTTCCTGGGCCTGACGGTGGGTTGTGCACGATGTCATGCACACAAGTTTGACCCGATCTCACAACGCGACTTCTACCAGTTGTTCGCCGTATTCAACAACTGCGAGGACAACAACGACGCCGACGCATCGGGTCCCAAGATTGCAGTCCCCTCGCCCGAGCAGGCATCCGAACAGGCCCGGTTGACGGCCGCGATCACCGCCGCGGAAAAACCCCTGGCCGCCCATGACAAGACATTTGCCGCCGGCATGCCAACATGGGAAAAACGCCTCGCGGCGCTCGACGCGGGCTCATTCACCACCCTGAAACCGGTCAAGTGGACCACGGCCAAGGGAGCGGTCCTGACCCGACTGGACGACAACTCGCTGATCGTCGACTTCAGTGTCCCGGCCAACGACACCTACACCGTGACACTCGAAACACCCCTGGATTCCATCACCGCTGTCCGCATCGAGACATTGACTCACAGCAGCCTGCCATCGAAGGGTCCGGGGCGAGCTTCCAATGGCAACTTCATTCTCAGCGAAGTCACGCTCACGGCAGCCCCGATCGACGGCGACGCCAAGCCCGGTCCGATCAAGATCGCCTCGGCCGTGGCCGACCACTCGCAGGAAGGGTACCCGGTCGCCGCCACCATCGATGGCAAACCCGACACCGGCTGGGCCATCAACACCAAGACGGGATCTCCCAACGTCGATCGCCAGGCGATCTTCTTCCCTGACAGGCCGATTGCTCACCCCGGCGGCTCGAAACTGGTGCTGTCGATGGCTCAACTCGGCAAGTCGGCCAACTACCTGGTCGGACGTTTCCGTGTTTCCGTGAGCACCGCCAATCCCGAGGACCTGAAAATTCCGTCACCGATCCTGGAAATAGCCCGGACGCCGCGAGAGGAACGATCCGAGGCACAGGCGACGCAACTCATCGATGCCTACCGTCAAACCGACGTTGGCCGCCCGCCACTGGCTGACACCGTGATCGGGCTGAAGAAACAACTCGACGCCATCCAGAAGGCGATCCCGACCACGATGATTCTCCGCGAGCGAAAAAAGCCACGCGAGACCTTCATCCACATCCGCGGCGATTTTCTCCGCAAGGGAGCCCGCGTGCGACCCGGCGTGCCCGAGGTGCTGCCACCGATGAAGACCGCCGCTGCCGACGGAACGCGACTGGATCTGGCCAACTGGCTGTTTGACCCCAAGCATCCACTGACCGCCCGCGTCACCGTCAACCGATTCTGGCAACGCTTCTTTGGATTGGGGCTCGTCCAGACCGAAAACGACTTCGGCCTGCAGGGCGACGCACCGTCCCATCCCGGGTTGTTCGATTGGCTCGCCAGAGAATTCATCCATCGGGACTGGTCCATGAAGGACCTGCACCGCCTGATCGTGACCAGCGCCACCTATCGCCAGAGCTCGGCAACACGGACCGAACTGCTCGAACGCGATCCACAGAATCGCCTGCTGGCCCGACAAACGCGGATGCGGATGGAGGCCGAGACGATCCGCGACACGGCATTGGCTGCCTCGGGACTCATCTCCGACAAGATCGGCGGCCCGGGCGTCTACCCACCACAACCCGAGGGCATCTACATCCTGACGCAACAGAAGAAATCCTGGCCAGAGGCCCGGGGGGAAGACCGCTTCCGACGCTGCATGTACACCTACTTCTGGCGTTCCAGCCCCTACCCGTTCCTGCCAACTTTCGATGCTCCCGATGCCACCACCACCTGCACCCGTCGGAGTCGATCCAACACGCCGCTACAGGCCCTCACACTGGCCAACGATCGGGCCTTCTTTGAATTGGCCCAGGGTGTCGCGGCGAGAATTTTGACCGAGGGGCCGACGGCTGACCGGGAACGACTGCGATTTGGCTTCCGGATCTGCTTGTCCCGAGAGCCATCGGAAGAGGAATTGGAAGCATTGGGCGAGTTCCTTTCGGGGCAGCGACAACGCTTTTCGCTGTCCAAAAAAGACGCGGCCCGGGTCGCCCCGACCAGGCGCCCCGATGGGATCGACACGCCAGAGGCAGCGGCGTGGACATCCGTCAGTCGTGTCCTGGTCAATCTTGACGAATTCATCACCAGGGAATGATGCGATGGTGAACCGGAACAATTGTCGGCCGGCCTCCGTTGACGAACAATTGCTCGTCCGCGAACAGACGCGGCGGCACTTCTTTGGCAATGCCGGGCTGAGCATCGGCTCGCTGGGACTCGCCGGACTGCTCTCCGATGGCCAGTTGACCGGCCCAGCCTCCGCCGCGGTCACCAGTCCCGGAGGCCCGGGCTTGCCACAGACTGGCCAGTTCCCGGCCACGGCCAAGCGAGTGATCTACCTGTTCATGGCCGGGGGTCCGAGCCAACTGGAACTCTTTGACTACAAGCCGAAACTCCAGCAGATGGACGGCCAGGTGATCCCGGCCTCCTACGTCGAGAACAAACGGTTTGCGTTTATCAAGAAGGACGCCAAGTTGCTGGGCACCCGCCGCCAGTTCCTCCAGTGGGGCGACAGTGGCCAGCAAATCTCTTCACTGCTGCCGCACCTGGGTTCAATCGCTGACGACGTGGCCATCGTCAGAACCGTCAAGACCGAGGTGTTCAACCACGGCCCCGCCAAGTTGTTCATGAACACGGGCTTCAACCGTTTTGGCCGTCCCAGCATGGGAGCCTGGGTCACCTACGGACTGGGGAGTTCGTCTCGCAACCTGCCCGGATTCGTTGTGATGCATTCCGGCCCCAGGGGCCCCCGCGGCGGAACGCCTCTGTGGGGCAGTGGATTTCTACCCAGTCGGTACCAGGGAGTCCCCTTCCTCAACGGGGCCGACCCGATCCTCAACCTGTCCTCCCCGGACGGAATCGATCGCCAGGGCCAGGGGCAGTTCGTCCGTGCCGTCAATCGGCTCAATGCACTCCGCCTCAAGCAGGTGGGCGACCCGGAAATCTCGACCCGGATCGGTACCTACGAGATGGCCTACCGGATGCAGTCCAGCGCCCCCGACCTGATGAATCTCTCGGGAGAATCCAGGCACACGCTGGAGAATTACGGCGTCGATCCTGCCAAGTCATCGTTCGCCCGCAACTGCCTGCTGGCCCGTCGGCTGGTCGAGCGTGGCACAAGGTTCGTGCAGCTGTACCACACCGACTGGGACCATCACGGAAACCCCGGCACGAACCTCGGCAAGCCTCTGGACCAACGGTGTGCCGAGATCGACCAGGCGGCAACGGCCCTGGTCAAAGACCTCAAGCAACGCGGCCTGCTCGCCGACACCCTGGTGGTCTGGGGCGGGGAGTTCGGCCGCACGCCCCAGGGTGAACCCCGCGACACCCTGGGCCGCGACCATCACATCGAGTCGTACTCGATGTGGATGGCCGGGGGTGGCGTCAAGGGCGGCACGACGATCGGGGAAACCGACGACCTGGGCTACTACGCGGTCAAGGACAAGGTTCACGTGCATGATCTCCAGGCTACCATTCTGCACCTCCTGGGCCTGGACCACCTGAAACTGACCTACCGCTTCCAGGGACGAGACTTCCGCCTGACCGACGTCGGAGGCGAAGTCGTCCAGAAACTGCTCGCCTGACCTCCAGTCTCGCGTCGCCAGGCCAGGAGCGATTCGCTCCCGGACACTTCGCCGGCGCATCCCGGCTACTGCGCCGCGGCGGGAACTGGGATCAGGTACGCCCGGTCATCACGAGCACCCGCGACGATCTGCTTGCCATCCTTCGAATAGGCGGCCGAGTAGACAGGCGGATTGGCCAAACGGGTCGTGAACAGGCTCTTGGCACTTCCGGTATCCCAGATGTGGATCACGCCGGTGTAATCGGCCGTCAACAACCGGTTCGCCTTCGTCGGATGGAAGCGGACTCGATAGATGTCGCCGGCGTGCCCGTCGATCTGCTTGGACGGTTTCGGGTTGCCGATCTGCCACAGAAACACCGGCCGCTTGCCGCCCAGCCCCACCCCCGCTCCAGCGATGGTCTTGCCGTCGGGACTGAAGGCCACCGAATAAATCGACTGGGTCGGCCCCGTGTACTTCCGCACCTCCACACCGGTCTGAATATCGATCAAGCGGACTGTCTTGTCGGCTCCACCACTGATCACGAACTTGCCGTCGGGACTGAACGCCACGGCATACACCTGCGAGGGCTGTGTCGACAGCGTGCGAATCACCTTGTTGGTTGTCGTGTCCCACAACCGGACCGTCTTGTCCGATGACGCACTGACCAGCCGGGTCCCATCGGGATTGAATGCCAACCCGGCAACGTAGCCGCCATGCCCGGTGTAATTCTGCGAGAACCCGGTGGCTGCCACCTTCCAGGTCTTGACCGTCCCGTCGGCCGAGGCGGTCACCATCGTCGTATTGTCGACTCCAAGTGACAACGAGTGGATATCGCCGGCATGACCACTGAGCACCTGGGCCACATCACGAGATGGAGCGGCCGGCGGCTTGGGGTTGGGAGGAGTCGGGTCGAAACTGCGGACCGACTTGTCGCGGGCCACCGCCACCAGTTTCTTGCCATCACCGGTGTAGGCCAGGCGGGTGAATGGAGAATCCGTCGGAATCTTCAGTTGCAGTTCACCGTTGGCAGCATTCCACACGCACAAGGTCTTCACATCGGCGGCAGCCACCTGATTGCCCGCTGCATTGATCGCCGCCACCTGGACTCCACCCGGCAGGCCGACAAACGTCCGCACCGGTTGCCCGTTGCTCGCATTCCAACTCTTCACCCCACCGGGACCAGCGGTCACCAGCACGGCGCTGTTTCCCGAAAGGCCCATCGAGATGACTTCCTTGTCGTCGGCGGCGATGACGGCCTGGACCGAGATCGACTCAATGTGGACTGCCTTGTCGGTTCCAGCAAAAGCGATCGTGCGATTGTCGTTGCTGAACCGGGCCCCCGTGATTGCTCCGGTCGTCTGAAAATGTTGCAGCACACGATCGGTCTTCAGGTCCCAGGCCCGCAAGCGACCATCACCGGCCCCGCTGATGAGGCGGTTGTTGTCGCGACTGAACGCGACGGCCGTCACCGGGCCCTGGTGGCCACCCAGCGACTTGACCAGCTTGCCATCAGCCAGCGTGTAGATGCGAATCACCTTGTCAGACCCACCCACGGCGACCTGGACTCCGTTGACCGCCAGTCCCAGCGACACCGCCTCGGCCGGTGAACTGATCGTCCTCACCGGCTTGCCGTCGGAGGACGCGAAAATACGAACTGTCTTGTCTCGACTGGAACTCACGACCTGCCCGCTGTTTGGCGTGAAAGCGATCCCGCTAATCGCCCCGGTGTGACCGGTTGCCTTCGCCTGCACGCTGGCGTCGGAGATCTTGTAGATCACGACCGAACCGGTCCGGTCGCCGGCGGCCAGCAACTGTCCGTTGGCCGAGAGAGCCACGGCGGTGATCGGACCGGCCTGGGCCGGAAAAGCCTTCAACAGCTTTCCGTTGGACGCCTGGAACAACCGGGCAATCTGGTCGGCGGCCCCGGTGGCCAACTGGCTGGCGTTGGGACTGAACGCAATCGCGGTGACCCCCGCCGGGTGCGGCTCGAGTTGACGAATCGGTTTCCCATCACTCCTCTGCCACAGTCGAGCGGTCTTGTCGCCAGACGCCGTGGCGATTGTCGTGCCGTTGGCCGAGACATCAACGGCGGTGATCGACCCGGTGTGCCCGACCGCGGCCAATGTCGCCGGCAGTGTGCTGGGCCACTTGCGGACGAGACCGTCGGTGCCACTGGTGAGAATGAAGCTGTTGTTGGGAGCAAAAACCAGGCCGGTGATCGGCCCGGGATGGGCACCAACCGCTCCTCCGACCGGCTTCCCGTCGGCCAGGGTGAACAGCCGCAGCCTCCCCGCCTCGGTCACGGTCGCCACCTGCAGGTTGTCGCCCCGCGGAGCAACGCCAACCACCGGGGCCAGGTGTCCCGCAAGGGTACGCACTGTCTTGCCGTCGGTGGCAGCCCGGACCTGGACCGTCTTGTCGCTGCCACCACTGATGACCCACTGGCCGTCGCGGGTGATGGCGACTGAACGGACAGCGCCCTTGTGCCCCCCGTGACTGGTCGTCGGCGAGTTGTTCGGCACATCCCAGATCTTGATCGTGTTGTCCATGCCGCCAGAAGCGATCCGGTCACCATCGGGATGGACCGCGATCGAAAGCACCAGTGCGGTGTGCCCGGACATCGTCCGCACGCTCTGACGACTCTGGCTGTCAAACAGCCGCAGCGTCTTGTCGAAGCTGGCCGTGATCACCCACTTCCCGTCAGGCGTGAAAACCGCGTCGTAGACCGGGTCGGTGTGTCCCTCCAGGGGCATCGGTTGCTGGGCCGGGACGGCGGAAGTCAACAGGGTCGACACGAACACCGCCGCGGATATCCATCGCATGTTTCGAGTGATCTTCATCTGACAGGCCTTGAGAAATCTGGCAAGGACGGATTCATCCACGATCGAGAACTGGCGCCGCCCAATCTCACCCAAGGCGGGACAGCGGGTCAAGTGTAGGCCGACCACCCCAAACCCATCTGGACACTTCCCCCACCCATTCATTATCACTCCCCCCTCTCTCTCACTCAGCTTTTCTCTCCAAATTTCCCCGGTCTCGGAGGCATGGATGCCGCCGGA
>CAWVUS010000001.1:0-75778 GCA_963933195.1 uncultured Planctomycetaceae bacterium | reverse complement strand
GCAGCCAAGAAGACTGCAGCCAAGAAGACTGCAGCCAAGAAGACTGCAGCCAAGAAGACTGCAGCCAAGAAGACTGCGAAAAAGGCCACACGTAAGTCTTCGAAACGATAGACAAATCACTGCCAGAGTTGCCGCGGTCGTTCGACTTGGGCGTAGTCGCATTCTCTGGCACTGGTTACAATGCCGGCACCGTTTCCCGTGTCTTGGAATACGCAACCGGCCGCGTGTGTGAAATGGGTTCTGGCAGGGACAGACCGATGACCCGATCGTTTTTCGCGTTGTTGTTACTTTCATCGATCGTGATGGCTCAGTCGACTCCGCCGCCACCTCCTCTTCCGACGGTCAAGGGAGAGAAGTCAGGTTTGCAGCAGCAGGTGACAGATGATCCGGCGCGACCGTTGGATCCCAAGCGGCTGAAGACAACGAAGCCGGGCCTGGTTCGATCACTGTCTCGAGCCTGGTACATGACCGGTCGTTACCGTATTGCGAAAGGCGATTTCAAGGGGGGGTTGGCTGCTTTCGAAAAGGCCGTGAAGCAGGATCCCAACCAGGTTGCCATCTATCGCGAGATGCTCCAGATCGCGCTGCGTTTGAATCGGGTTGATGATGCGGTGGGATATGCCCAGAAGGCGGTGTCGCTCAATCCCGATGACTACCAACTGTTGCGGTGGCTGTCTCGGCAGATGATCCGTCAACAGAAGTTGCCGGAAGCCATCGGATTGCTCGAGCAGGCTCGTCGTTCCAAGGCGATCAATCGCAAGTCTGCGATTTTCGTCAACGTGATGAGAGATCTCGGGCTGATTTACATGGGAACCGGCAAGGCGAAGGCCGCTTCGAGTTGTTTCGAAGTGGTGTTTGCGGCGTTGAAGAATCCCGAAGCCTATGAGTTGGACGACCGGTCCAGGCGGACACTGTTGGCCAACCCGGCAACTTCGTTCGAGAGAATGGGCGAGGTGTTCCTGGTGGCCAAGCGGATGGACTTGGCTGTCGAAGCTTTCCGAGCGGCGGCAAAACAAGGGCAGGGCAATCCGGCGACGCTTGGATTCAACATCGCCCGTGTCCACACCGAGACGGAAAAATACGACGAGGCGCTAACTGAACTGCAGGTTTATTTCGATAAGAAGCAAACGTCCAAGGGGCGTGCCGCCTACGAACTGCTCGCCCGAATTTTCAAGGGACTGAAAAAGTCTGACCAGTTGACCGGTCAACTCGAAAAACTGGCGGCTCACGATCCCGACAATTCGTCGTTGAAGATCTTTTTGGCCGATCAATACGTGGCTGCCGAAAAGTACGACAAGGCCCGTCCCCTCTATGAACAGGGGTTGGCCAAGGCCAATCCGGTCGATCGAGAGGCAGGCCACTGGGGATTGGCGGTTTTGCATCGACGTGGTGGGCAGGCGAAGGAACTTCTCGAATTTCTTGGCATGGCGGTGGATTCCCGTGGTGATGTGAAGCGGCTGGACGTCGAACTCAAGGCGATTGGTGAACAGAAAGAATTGCGAAAGAATCTTCTGGCCGAGGCGTCCAAACAGGCGTCCGACGATCAGGGGCAAGCTCCCTTTGCTCGACGGCTGGTGGCTGCTCGACTGGCAATTCAGCTTGAGCAAAAAGAGTCGGCTGCGACCCTGCTGGGGTGGGCCCTGTCGGCCGAGAAAGGGACCCGGGAGGTCAAGGATCGTGTACTGCTGGACCAGCTCCGTCGTCATGTCGAGGACCTTTCTCGTGCCCTGATGGTGGACGAGAAATATGTTCCTGCGGCCTCGCTGCTGCGTGCCGCTGCCGACGACCGCGCTCTGAATGTCTTCAAGGCCCAGTTCCTTTTCCAACTCTCGCAGGCTTACGAATTCGGCGAGAAGACTGCCCAGGCGTTGGCTGCCATCGGAGAAGCACGACGCACGAGCAACCACGCGCTGCTGCATTACCAGGAGGCGTGGATTCATTACCACGCTCGGCAGTGGGACAAGGCGGTGCCGTTGTTTGAACGGGTGATCAAGCAATTTCCTGAGGACAAGAGTGTCATCCGCCGATGCCAGTTCTCCTTGTCAAATATCTATGTTGAGCAGGGGGACATCCGGAAAGGCGAGATGGTGCTGGAAGAGGTCTTTGCTGAGGACCCAGAGAATCCTTCGGTGAACAACGATCTCGGCTACCTGTACGCCGACCAGGGCAAGAAACTCGACCAGGCCGAAAAGATGATCCGCAAGGCCTTGAAGGCGGAACCGGAAAACTCGGCCTACCAGGACAGCATGGGATGGGTGCTCTACAAGCGGGCCAAGTACGACGAAGCACTCGAGTACCTCAAGAAAGCCTCGGCCGATCGCGAGGGTGAAGATCCCACGATCCTGGAACACCTGGCAGACTGTCTGGAAAAGCTCGAACAGAAAAAAACGGCAATTGAGAATTGGAAGAAGGCGCTCGAGTTGGCTCGCAAGGATAAGCGACCCGACAAGAAGTTGATCGAGCGGCTGGAACAGAAACTCAAGGACGCAGGTCAACCGGTCAAATCACCCAGCAAGTAGGTGGGTGATCAGGCTGGTGACGCGGACGAGGCGAGGGTGTCATGGCAGGGCATTCCCACTGGGCGGGGATCAAGCACAAAAAGGGCTTGGCCGACAAGAAACGCGGCAAGCTCTTCGGAAAGCTCAGCCGTGCCATCATTGTCGCTGCGCAGGCTGGCGGGGGTGACCCCGACGCCAATCTCACTTTGCGGTATGCCATTGACCGGGCCCGCAAGGCGAGTATGCCCAAGGACAACATCGAGCGGGCGGTCCAGAAGGGCTGCGGAGCGGACGGCGACGACAATTTTATCGAGATTGTCTACGAGGGGTACGGGGCTGCCGGCGTCGCGGTCCTGTGTGTCGCGTTGACCGACAACCGAAATCGTACGGCGGGCGAAGTCCGGAAAATCTTCGAGGTTGCCGGTGGGAATCTTGGCAGCACCGGCTGTGTTTCGTGGATGTTTGAACGCAAGGGGCTGTTCACGGTTGCCAAGTCAGTGACCGACGAAGAGACCCTCTTCGAGTTGGCTCTTGAGGCCGGTGCGGATGATGTTCAGGACGAGGGAGAGGTGTTCCAGGTGACTTCATCGGTGGAGTCCTACCTGGGAGTTCTCGGTGCCCTGAAGGCAGCCGAGATCGCGACGGAAGTGTCCGAGATCGCACACGTGCCGCAAAACACCGTGGATCTGGACGTGTCCAATAGCAAGAAGGTTTTGAACCTGCTTGAGGCGCTCGAGGATCAGGACGATATGCAGAGTGTCACTGCGAATTTCAATATTCCCGATGAGATCCTGGCCGAGGTGGCCGGCTGATGCCGCGAGATCCCGTGCTACGAGGTCCTGAACCCGGTGACGAGGTTCCCGATCCACTCGAGGGGATGCCTGCGGAGTCAGAAAATGGTGCGGGGTTTGACCCGGATGATGGTCATCTCGACGATCACCTTCGGCCCCTGACTCTTGATGACGTCGTTGGGCAGCGGAAGGTCGTGGAACGCCTCAGGATCGTTCTCGAGGCAGCTCGCAGGCGGGGCGACCCACTCTCACACCTGCTCCTGGACGGTCCACCAGGAATCGGCAAAACCACCCTGGCAACGGTTCTCCCGCGTGAACTGGGTGTTGATGTCCAGATTACCTCGGGGCCCTCGCTGAGTGCACCCAAGGACTTGCTGCCCTATCTCACCAACGCGGGTCGTGGTTCGGTGTTGTTCATTGACGAGATTCACCGTTTGCCACCGACAGTCGAGGAGTTCATTTATCCGGCGATGGAGGATTTTCGGATAGATATCACGCTGGGTGAAGGACTCAACGCTCGCACGCTCAACATGGCACTGGAACCTTTCACCGTGATCGGTGCGACGACCCGGAGCGGCATGTTGACGGCGCCGTTGAGAGACCGTTTTGTCAATCGCGAGCACCTGGACTTCTACGAAGTCGATGACGTGACCGAAATCATCCGTCGCAACGCGAAAAAATTGCGGGCCGAGATCGAGGAGGGAGCGGCGGTTGCCATCGCTCGGCGTAGCCGGGGAGTGCCTCGTAAGGCCAATAACTTACTACGGTGGACACGCGACTTTGCTGATGCCGGTCGTCATCCGGCAATCACTGACACGTTGGCCGCCGAGGCGCTCGAGATGCTTGAGGTCGACAAGCTGGGCCTGGACAGTCTTGATCGCAAGTACTTGCAGATCCTGGCGACCGTCTTTGGTGGCGGGCCGGCCGGGATGCAGGCCGTCGCGCACAGTCTGAATATCGCGGGTGAAACGATCGAGAACGAGGTCGAACCGTTCCTGTTGCGAGTCGGGTTCGTTCAGAGGACGCCGCGCGGGCGCATGATCACCGCCGCGGCACTCGCCCATATGGGCCTGACGCTCGACGGGGAACCCGACGGCTCGCAACAGGGACAGCTGTTCGAATAACCGGTGGTTATCCGGCAGCGGCCAGGGCCGCGTCGTAGTCGGGATGTTCGGCGATTTCGGACACGTACTCGACATGCGTGAGCGTGCCGTCGCCATCGACGACGAAGATAGCGCGGGCCAGGCACCGGTCGAGTGGGCCACCGGCGATCAGCACGCCATAGCCCTCTCCGAAGCCGGTGCAGCGATGGCCGCTGAGGGTCGTCACGTTGTCGACTCCCTCGGCTCCACACCAACGGTTCTGGCCGAACGGAAGATCCATGCTGACAACCAGCACCTCGGTGTTCTCGAGACTTCCGACCGCGTCGCTGAATTTCTTCGTTTCCTCGTGGCAGACCGGAGTATCCAGGGACGGTATCGTGGCGATGATACGAGTCTTGCCGGCGCTGTCGGCAAGAGTGACGTCACCCAGTTCTGAATTCTGGAGTGTGAATTCTGGGGCGGGGGAACCGGCGGCCAACGCCGGACCGGCCAAATCAACAGGACCACCCTTGAGTGTAACGGCACCCGTACGTACATCAGCCATCAGTTGACTCCTCTCTGGAGGTTCGAGACGATCGGAACTAAGCGGTAGACCCGAAGTATGTGGTTTGTGGCGTGAGTTTCAAGCCAGCGACGAGGTTGTGTGACGGTCCCCGGATGGGATCAGCAGTGATAAGCCACGTGATTGCAGTCCAGAAAGGGATGGTGTGAGTCGAGCACGGTACGATTTCGACGTGGTGGTCGTCGGTGCCGGGCACGCCGGTTGTGAGGCCGCGTTGGCAGCGGCACGCGTGGGGGCACGGACCGCGTTGCTGACAATGAACTGTGACACGGTGGCACAGATGAGTTGCAATCCCGCTATTGGCGGGATCGCCAAGGGCCAGATCGTACGCGAGATCGATGCGCTGGGCGGATTGATGGGCGAGGTGATCGACGAGACTGGGTTGCAGTTTCGTATGCTCAACCGGGGCAAAGGTCCGGCGATGCACAGCCCCAGGGCCCAGGCTGATAAAAAAGCCTACCAGTTTGCCATGAAGTTGCGGGTCGAGAGCCAACCGAATCTGGTGCTGCGACAGGAAATGGTTGAGGGGCTGGTCGTCGACAACAAGCGGGTCACCGGGGTCCGGGTTCGCGGTGACGCGGTCTATCGGGCCGCGGCTGTTGTTGTCACCACGGGGACGTTCCTGAAGGCGATCATGCACACCGGCGAGGCTCAGACCGCCGGAGGCCGCGCTGGAGAAGGCACCACTGGCACGCTCTCCGATGAATTGCATCGGCTGGGGTTTGAACTCCAACGGTTCAAAACCGGGACTCCACCACGGCTCAACGGTCGTACGATGGACATCGACCGTCTCGAAGAGCAGCCCGGCGATACATCTCCACAACAGTTCAGCTTTCTGACCGAGTCGATTGATCGTCCACAATTGTGCTGTTGGTTGACAGAGACCAACGCGGACGGGCACCAGTTGATCCGCGACAACCTTCATCGGGCACCGATGTACAGTGGCCAAATTGACTCGACCGGTCCCAGGTACTGTCCGTCGATCGAAGACAAAGTGGTGCGGTTTGCCGAGAAAGACTCGCACCAGGTGTTCCTGGAGCCCGAAGGTTGGGGCACCCACGAAGTGTACTGCAACGGTATCTCGACCAGTCTGCCCCGTGACGTCCAGGACAACCTGATACGAGGGATGCGCGGTCTCGAACAGGCCGAGATCATGCGGTACGGGTATGCGGTCGAATACGATTTCGCGACGCCCACCCAACTGGACAACACCCTGCAAACCCGCCTTGTCGCGGGACTGTATTTTGCCGGACAACTCAACGGGACCACAGGTTACGAGGAGGCGGCCGGGCAGGGACTGTTGGCCGGAGCCAATGCCGCGTTGCGATTGGCGGATCAACCCCCGCTCGTGCTCGATCGCAGTCAGGCGTACCTTGGAGTTCTCATCGACGACCTGGTCACCCGGGGGGTTGATGAGCCGTACAGGATGTTCACCTCGCGTGCCGAATACCGGCTTTTGTTGAGGCACGACAACGCCGATAGACGCCTGACACGGGCCGGGCATCGTGCGGGCCTGGTGGATTCCCGGAGATTGACGCAACTGGAACGGCATGAAGGTGACGTCGAGCATGCCGTGCGGCTGATTCAAGATCTCCGCCACGACGGAAAATCGCTCGAACAGATTCTGCGCCGACCCGAGATCGACTGGACGGCGTTGTGTGAATTGCCATCCGGAGGGGCGCTTGAAGAGATCAATCCCCGAGCCGCTCAACAGGTCGAGATTGAAACCAAGTACGCCGGTTACCTGAAGCGCCAGGAGGCTTCAATCCGCCAGCAACAAAAAACTGAACACGTGGCGATTGCGACCACTTTCGACTATGACGCGGTTCCTCAACTTCGCAACGAGGCGCGTGAAAAACTGGGACGAGTCCGGCCTTCCAACCTGGGACAGGCTGGTCGTATCAGTGGGATCACCCCGGCTGATCTCGCGTTGTTGTTAGTGCATCTCCAGCGGCCCGTGTCAGTCGAGGCCGAGTAGCCAATTGAGTTGAGCGGGATGGTGCGGTGGAATAGGCAAGTGAAGTGTGAATGTGCCATTGGGGGGGCTTGGCGGGGGATATAGGTATTGACCGACATTGGAAGATAGATACAATCGGCCCCTGTGATAAAGAGGGCAAGATCGATGCCATGGAGAGGCTTCGGCTTGATACGAGTTTCAGGCCATGGACTGACTAGGCTTGCTGACTCGGATACGAATGCACGAAGCGATGCTGATCGGGTTTGGCGTCAGCCCCATTCAAGGAACGGATGGATTCAATGAAGACAGTCTTCACGACCGGTGAAGCGGCTAAGATCTGTAACGTTTCACAGCAGACGATCATTCGCTGTTTCGACTCTGGCCAGTTGAAGGGATTTCGTGTCCCCGGTTCACGGTTTCGCCGTATTCCGCGAGACGTGCTGTACCGTTTCATGAAGGACAACGGTATCCCGACTGATGCCTTGGAGAGTGGCCGCCGCAAGGCCTTGATCGTCGATGACGATGAAGAATTGGTCGAGTTGATTCGTGATGTTTTCGATGCGGATGGTCGATTCGACGTCCGTGTAGCCAACAACGGTTTCGACGCCGGCATGATGGTCAAGGAATACAAGCCGGACGTCATCGTCCTGGATGTGATGTTGCCCGACATCAACGGCAAGGAAGTCTGCCAGCGAGTTCGCAGTGACTCGACTCTCGACGACGTTCGCATCATCTGCATCAGTGGGATGGTCGAGGCGGACAAGATCGACGATCTGAAGGAGGCGGGGGCCGACGATTTCATGCAGAAACCGTTTGAGGTCGATGCCTTGTTCGCTCGCGTTTGTGACTTGCTCGACATCGAAGTTCCCGCCTAGCGACAGGTGGTTTTGTCTGGAGGCCGTCTGGTCACGAGGTGGCTTCGATGAGCGGGGAACCCGAGCCCGTCACCGTGGCTCCCGACGACGATCGACTGGAATCTCTGGCCGAGTTTGCGGCCGGTGCAGGTCACGAATTGAACAATCCCGTCGCGACAATCGTGGGGCGGGTGCAGTTGCTCTTGCGTGATGAGACCGATCCAGCCCGGCGACAGGCCCTGGAGACAATTGCCGGACAGGCGTACCGGATTCGGGATATGATCTCCGATGTCATGGTGTTCGCGCGACCGCCTGTTGCCGAGCCATGCGAGGTCGAACTTGTCGCGTCGGTCGTGGACGTGGTCCGGGGAGTGTGTGACGGCCATGCGTCACGAGAGGGCCGTGTCCAGGTGATCGACAACGGCCCGGTGACAATTCTCGCCGATCCCGTGCAATTGTCGGTGGTGGTCGCAGAATTGTTGACCAATGCCCTCGAGGCGGATACGGAAGGGGGAGAGGTCCTGGTGAGCGTTACCGGCAGTGAATCGGTGGTGTTGGAGGTTCGTGACGAGGGACCCGGACTGGATGACACAGCACGACGCCACCTTTTTGATCCATTCTTCTCGGGGCGGCAGGCCGGCCGGGGGCTCGGCTTCGGGTTGCCGAAGTGCTGGCGGATCGTCAATCTGCAGGGAGGACAGATCGAGGTCGAGCCGAACGAGCCCAGCGGATTGTGTGTCCGAGTGTCCTGGCCGCGTTCGGCTTGAAGTCGACGACTGACAAAGGCTACAGGGCCGGTGAGTGATGCGATTGGAGACGTTGCCACTGTTGCTGGCCGATGTGACTTCTGAGTCACTGGGGGCCTGGAGTCTGTTGCCTCCCCTGTTGGCAATTCTTTTGGCAGTTGTCTTTCGCCGGGTCGGGTGGGCCTTGTTCACCGGCGTGATGTCCGGTTCGTTGATCGTGGCCCGGGGTGACGTCCTTGAGGCGCTGGTGGCGCTCTTCCGGGACTACTTGGTCGGTGATTCGGAGAATGTCTACGAACACCTGCTGATTCTGTTGTTCACCACTTTGCTGGGGACGATGATTGGCGTGATCACTCGAAACGGTGCCATGCAGGCGGTGATCGGGAGATTGATTCGGCCCGGTCGCGACCGTCGCCACGGTCAAAAGCTGACGTGTGGCCTGGGCCTGGCCGTTTTCTTTGACGATTACGCCAACACGCTGGTCGTGGGCACCTCCATGAGGCCGATCACTGATCGGTTGCGGATCTCTCGCGAAAAACTCGCGTTCCTGGTCGATGCCACCGCGGCCCCGGTTGCCGGGCTGGCACTGATTTCGACCTGGGTGGGTTACGAGGTGAGCTTGATCGGAGATGTCTACCGCGAACTTGGCCAGGATGTTGACGCGTATTGGCTGTTCGTGAAAACAATTCCATATCGTTTCTATTCGATCCTGTTGCTGGTCTTTGTCTGGAGTGTTGCCAGTTCCGGGCGAGATTTCGGACCGATGGCCCGGGCCGAACAGCGTGCAATCAGTGATGGTGAAGTGTCGAGAACCGGCAGCACGGCGGCACCCGCGTTGGACGAACTTCCCGAAGGGATTGTGCGGCGGGGGCTGGTCCGAAATGCCCTGGTGCCCCTGATGGGGCTTCTGGGCGGGCTGGTCGGAGGGCTGGCGTGGCTGGGAAGTGATGGAGCACTGGAAGTGATGCTGGGGGCCTCGGTGTTGGCTTCACTGGCGAGTGTCGTGATGAGCCTGGCGACCGGGGCTCTGTCGGGACGAGAGACGCTGGTGGGGTGGTTTCGTGGTGGAGCCAGCATGTTCGCGGCGCTGTGGATTCTGGTCCTGGCGTGGGGATTGGGAGCGGTTTGTGGCCAGGGAGCACTGGGGACGGCGGATTACCTGGTCGAGGTGTCTGGCCGCAGGCTTCCGGCGGAACTGATGCCCGCACTCTCATTCGTTCTGGCTGCAGCCATTGCGTTGTCCACCGGGAGCTCGTTCTCGACGATGGCTCTCTTGATTCCCATCTCGTTGCGGGTTGCCTGGGAGTTGCTTGGTGCTCCAGTTCCTGATGATCCGGTGTTGTTGGGGACTCTTGGAGCAGTGCTTGCCGGCGCCATTTTTGGTGACCACTGCTCGCCCATCTCCGACACCACCGTGTTGTCATCGGCCGCGGCCGGTTGTGATCATCTCGACCATGTGGGCACACAGGCTCCCTACGCATTTGTCGTCGCTGTCGTGTCGCTGGTGGTCGGATACCTGCCGATTGGCTGGGGAGTGCCGGTGTGGATCTGCCTGCCGGTGGGAGTGGTGGCGACGATCACGGTTCTCCGGGTCCTGGGCAAGGTCCCGGTCGAGAACGAGGCGGTTTCTCACCAGGAGGACTGATCGCCGAAGCGGAAAATCACTGGCTTGTGATTTCGCTACCGTGGCCCGTCAGTACCTACCATCGTTCCAGTCGTCAGGCTTGGACTAACCGGCCCGTCTTGCCCTGTTTCCGGCGTCAAACCCGACCCAAGGCCCCTGTTCTACCCATGGGTCGGTTACGCTCGAACCAACGGCCGAAGCAGGCCAATCCGTGACCCGACAATCGATCGAGTGAGCCATGAGCAGACTGACAGGCATCTTTACACCGAATCTCGTTCCCATGGATCAGCGGGGTGAGATCAATGAATCGGAATTGCGGCGGTATGTCGATTGGCTGATCGCCCAGGGTGTACACGGACTGTATCCCAACGGGTCGACGGGCGAGTTCACTCGATTCACCGTCGAAGAGCGACGTCGAATTGTCGAGATAATCGCCGACCAGGTGGATGGGAGGGTGCCGATTCTGGCGGGGGCGGCCGAGGCGAACGTTCGCGAGACGATAGCGGCGTGCGAGTATTATCACGAGTTGGGCGTTCGGGCTGTCGCGATTGTCGCGCCGTTTTATTATCGGCTGGGGCCAGAAGCGGTCTACGCTTACTTCCGTGAGATCGCTCGCAACACTCCAGTCGATGTCACACTCTACAACATCCCGATGTTCGCTTCCCCGATCGATGTACCGACGGTGTGCCGGTTGGCCGAGGAGTGCGAGAGAGTGGTGGCAATCAAGGATTCCAGCGGAGACCTGCCACACATGATCCGCATGATCGAGGCCGTGCGGCCACTCCGCCCGGAATTCTCGTTCCTGACCGGTTGGGACGCGTCATTGATGCTCATGTTGCTGGCCGGTTGCGACGGGGGCACAAATGCCAGTTCTGGCGTGGTGCCCGAGGTGACTCGCAAGCTTTACGACTTGACGGTTGCCGGGAAAATCGAAGAGGCCCGCCAGGTGCAGTATGCCCTCGTGAACCTTTTTGATGCGATGATTCTCGGACCGGAGTTTCCCGACGGGTTTCGTCTTGGGGTGTCGTTGCGAGGATTTCGCATGGGCCAGGGCCGTCAGCCCCAGACCCCGGCCCTGGTCAGTGATCTCGAGAAACTCAGCGACAAGTTGCAGGGGCTGTTGTCCGAGCAGGGGTGTGGTGTCGAACCGATGATGGCCGGTGGTTCGGACGTGGATCCGGTGGCAGTGACCGACCTGGTCGAGACAATCCTGGGAGAATTGCAGCGTCGCGGTGTGGCCTTGGCCTGAGGGTTGTCTCAAGCCAGGGTGGATCGGTAGACCGCAGCCCCGGCTTCCAGAGCCTCGTCGATTCGGCTGGGGTCCTTGCCGCCAGCTTCGGCGAGATCCGGACGTCCCCCGCCGCCGCCCCCGACCGCCTGAGCTGCCGCACGGACGCAGTCTCCGGCATTGAGTCCCCGCTCGAGCAATTCGGGACTGACTGCTGCGGTCAATGCGACCTTGCCATCGACCTCGGCTGCCACGATCAGTGCCACCGGTGACGCCTTGTCCCGCAACCGGTCGGCAAAGTCTCGCAACCCCTCCCGGTCGACTCCCTCGGCACGGTGGGCCACGATCCGGACGCCGTCGATTACCTCGGCATCCTCAATCAAGGAGTCGGCTGTTCCGGCTATGGCCGAGCGGCTGTGTTGTTTGAGTTGCCGGTGGATCTCCTTGAGGTCGTCCTGCAACGACTCGACCCGTCCGAGAAGTTCCTCGGGCGGTGCCTTGAGTGCGATAGACAGTGCCTTGACGACCGACTCGGTTTGGCGAATTTGTTCGAGCGCCCTGGGCCCGGTCAGTGCCGAAATTCGCCGGACTCCCTTGGCGACCGGTTCTTCAGAGATGATCCGGCACAGTCCGACCTGTCCGGTGTTGACCAGGTGAGTTCCGCCACACAACTCGGTACTGAAGTCGCCCATCTGGACGACCCGCACATTGTCGGGGTATTTCTCTCCGAACAGGGCCATCGCGCCGGCTTCTCGAGCCTTCTCGAGTGCCATGACTTCAGTCGTCACCTCCGCTCCCTCGGCGATTCTCGAGTTGATCACGTCCTCGATTTTTCGGAGCTCTTCAGCCGTGACTGGCTGCTTGTGGGCGAAATCGAATCTCAGGGCATCTCGTTCCACTTTTGACCCTCGCTGCATGGCGTTGTGCCCGAGGACGGTGTGCAGGGCGTGGTGCAGCAGGTGAGTTGCCGAGTGGGCTCGCCGGATCCCTGCACGTCTCTGCGAGTCGACCCCGGCGGTGAGTTCGTTGCCTGGCGAGAGTGCTCCCGATTCCAGGTAGCCAATGTGCAACAGCAGTTCTCCATCGCGTTGGGTGTCGGTGACCTGGAACGAGGTGTCTGAGCCCCCCAGGTGGCCATTGTCACCCACCTGTCCACCGGCCTCACCGTAAAACGGAGACCGGTCGAGTACGATGGCGGCGACTGCCGTGTCACCGGTCTCGGACCAGTTCTCGATCAACTCGCCTCCGGCGATGATCCCCATGACCTGCACGTTCTGGTCGGTGGTGTCGTAGCCGTCGAATTGTGTCCCACCGATGCGGTTGCGAAGTTCATCGAGCGGACCGGCTGCCATCACGCTGTCAAGAAACGCGCCAGAACCGCTTCCGGCCATGTGTTGTTTCATACGGGCGTCGAATTGTTCCCGGTCGACGGTCAATCCTGTTCTCGCCGCCAGGGCCTCGGTCAATTCCACAAGAAACCCGTCGGTCTGGTGAAGGTCAAAGGCCTCGTCACCGCTGATCCGGGTTCGCCCTTCGGACTCGGCTGACGAGGCGAGTTTCTGAAACTTTGCGACACCACGCTCGACGATATCCAGGAATTGGTTCTCTTCTTCGAGCACGACGTTGGCGACTGGGTCGGCCGACGTGGCCAGGTCGGGATAGGCGGCTTGCATTGCCGTGACCACAGCGGGGACCAGTTGATGCAGGAAGGGCTCGTGGCGACCCATCAGATAGCCTTCGAGCATCGCTCGCCGCAGCAACTGTCTGACCACGTAACTCTGCTTGTCGTTGCCCGGTTCGACACCCTCGTGGATACAGAAGGTCACGGCGCGAATGTGATCGGCGATTCTTCGCAAAGGCCGGCCGGCTTCGGCATCGAATGAGTAGTCGACGCCCACCACTTCACCGGCCGCCTCGCACAGTCCCCGCAGGATGTCGATCTCGAAGTTGCTGCGGACTCCCTGCATGACCGCGGCCATGCGTTCGAGTCCCATGCCGGTGTCGATGTTCTGCTTGGGCAATGGCCGGAGGTTGTCCGGGGGATCGCCGATTCGGTTGAATTGGGTGAACACCAGGTTCCAGATCTCCACCGGTTCTCCCTCGCCGGTGTCAAAAAAGATCTCGCTGCAGGGACCGCAGACACCGTCGGGACCGTTGGATGGTGCCCCGGCTGGCCAGAAGTTCTCGTATTCATCGTCGCGTCGTATACGAGAATCGGGCAACCCGATGTCGTCATTCCAGATCTTGAACGCCTCGTCGTCTTCAGCAAAGACGGTGACAGTGAGGCGATTGGGATCGAGGGCCAGCCAGTCGGCACCGGTGAGAAATTCCCAGGCCCACTGGATGGCCTCGGTCTTGAAGTAGTCGCCGAAAGAAAAATTCCCCAGCATTTCGAAGAAGGTGTGGTGATAGGCGGTGACTCCCACATTGCCGATGTCACCGGTTCGCAGGCACATCTGGCATGTGGTCGCACGGGTAAAGTCCAGCGGGCCAATTCCCAGGAACTGGTTCTTGAACTGGTTCATGCCGGCCGGAGTGAACAGCACGGTCGGGTCGTCGGGAGGAACCAGCACGTCGGTGGGACGGCGAGTGTGGCCCCGGGACTCGAAAAACTCGAGGTATTTTTCGCGGAGTTCGTCGGTTTTCATCGGGAGTCGTCGATCGAAACGAGGTGGGGGACGTTACTGGAATCAGAGGCAGTCAGGCAGTCAGGGGGTCAGCGTCACCTGTCGTCCATCGAGTAGTTTTAGCGATACGCCGTCACGACGGGAATTGACCACTCGGAAGAATTCAGCGGGAGTTTCTGTCCGCTGTCCGGCAGCAGATTCTATGAAATCACCGGATTCGATTCCCGCCTTGGCGGCGGAACTGCCGGGCTGGACTGCGGTGACCACCACCGCACGGGGGAATTCGAACGAATCGGGGACAAACCGTCGTCGACCGGTCGGATAATCGACGTCAAGGCCTCGCCATGGTGGATGACGTCGCTTGGACGCGATCATGCCACTGCGATCCGGGAGAGGCCATTTTCCCAGTGTCGCCTTCACACGAACTCTTCGCTGTGTCGTTTCTCGCCAGAGTTCAAGCGTCAATTCGCGGCCGGGACCGACCAGTTCGACGTGCCTCATCAATTCATAACGATCCCGGACCGGTTCCTTGTCGACAGCCAGTATCAGGTCACCACCTCGAATCCCTGCCCGTTCTGCCGGGGACCCGCGAAAGACGCGTGCGGCACGTGCTGCCCCTGGTTGGTCGAACTCGCCACTGTATCCGGCAAGTTGCCCGGTGGACACATCGTCGGGCTGCACTCCCAGGAACCCGTATTCGACCTCCAGTCCCTTACGGAGCGTGTTGATGATTCGCGTGATGGGCTTGTCCAGGGGGATGGCAAATCCGGCGGGGGTGTCGATTCCGTCGTGCGGTGTGATGGACGTGGTCAATCCCAGGAGACGCCCGTTGAGGTCGAGAACAGGGCCACCGCTGGTGCCGTGCCTGAGTCGTTTGTCGAGTTGGAGCAGGGTGCCCAGTCGGTGGATCGAATGTTCGGCCCCGGGACGATTTCCGGAAGTCACGGCGTGGCGACGAGTGTTGCTGATCAGTGCCCACCCGACGCTCGCTGATCCGTCACGGGCGATCGCGAACGGATTTCCCAGTAGCAGAACGAAGCGACCCTTTGAGGGTAACGGAGTGGCGTTGATGGTCAGTGGTTTCAGTGAGCGAGCCTGAAGGCCGGCCTGCTTGAGATCAGCGGGATTGAGTTCGAGGATGGCCAGGTCGCTGCGGGGGTCGGCGGCCAGGATCTTCGCCGGGCATCCGCGGCGGTTGGAGAACCGCACGTGCAGTTTGTGGGTTGGATTTCGGCCGGCCGCCACCGGAGGCCCTGTCACAACGTGAAAACAGGTCAGGACCAGTCGCCGGGTCGCATCGTCGGGGTCCGACACCACGATCCCGGTTCCGTATTCATTGGGAATGAAGTCGGGGTGATCCGGGTCCACGGTGGGAGGCGGCACGCCTGGAGAATTGGGAGAGAGTGTGGAGCCCGCCACCTGGTACCGGGCGATTGCCACGACGGAATCTTCGACTCGTCGGGTCACCTGGACCAGTGAACGTTCCAATGCCAAGGCTCCCGCCGGCACGGAAGTGTCCTGGGCGGAGACAGCCGAATGGCCGATCAGGAACGGCACGAGGGCCGCAAAGATTGTCACGCTGCTGCGCATCGAACGGGGCTCCCCCCTGATCGTACCCACTGCAACGGGACCACCCAAGTCCGTCGGCTAGGCCACGTCCGCCTCGGGCAACTCGATCACAGCCGGAGCTTCCGGGATTTCGGCCGTCTCGTCGGTTCCGATTGTTTCGGCGGCCTCGGCCTCTGGTGCGGTCTCTTGAGGTCCAAAGCCGCGCTCGACGAGCACCTTGGCACGGATTTCCTCGAGCATGTCGGGGTTCTCGACCAGCCACACCCGGGCCTTTTCGCGGCCTTGCCCCAGGCGGGTTTCGCCATAGCTGAACCAACTGCCACTGCGTTGGATAATACGGTCCTCGACAGCCATGTCGAGAATATCGGCCTCGAGACTGATGCCACAGGTGCTGAGCATGTCGAATTCAGCGATCCGGAATGGAGGCGCGATCTTGTTTTTGACGATTCGAGCTTTCATCCGGATGCCGATGGCCAGGTCGCCGTCCTTGAGCGTGGCAATACGGCGGACATCGACCCGGGCTGAACTGTAGAACTTCAGGGCACGTCCACCGGGAGTTGTTTCGGGACTGCCAAACATGACTCCGATTTTTTCTCGTATCTGGTTGATGAAGATCACACAACTCTTGCTCTTGGCGATGGCTCCGGTCAGCTTTCGCATGGCCTGGCTCATCATCCGTGCCTGGAGTCCGACGTGGGTGTCGCCAATTTCTCCATCGAGTTCGGTCTTGGGGACCAGGGCGGCGACTGAATCGATGACGATCAGGTCAACCGCATTGGACTTGATCAGCATCTCGGCGATTTGCAGAGCTTCCTCGCCATAGGTCGGCTGGCTGACGAGGAGTTCTTCGAGATTGACGCCAAGTTTTTTGGCCCAGGATGGATCGAGCGCGTGTTCGGCATCGATAAAGGCGGCGATGCCTTCAGATTTCTGGGCATTGGCGATCACGTGCAGTGCGAGTGTCGTTTTGCCACTGGACTCCGGACCGTAGAGTTCCACGATGCGGCCTCGCGGCATGCCCTGGCCTCCGAGGGCCAGGTCCAGGGAGAGGGCCCCAGTGCTGATGCCCTCGATCTCGAGGTTTGCATTGTCGGCGAGTTTCATGATCGAGCCGGGGCCGAAGGCCTGTTCGATCTGTCCGAGGGCGTTGTCGAGCATTCCCGCCGGGTTGTCCGCGGCGGCTTTTTTTCGTGTCTTGCTTTTGGCCATGGGGTTCTCACTCCTTTGTCCCGCGCCGCGTCCGGATTGCGTAGCAATTGCCGGACGCATGAATTGACCGGCACTATCCTGCGCCGGGATGTGAATATTCGCCGTTGGCGGTCTGGTTTTCAACGCCAGTCTGTCGAAAATCTGATTCCGGAGACGATTCAATAGAAAAGTTCAGTCGTCCCGAGGTGGGTTGGCCAGCAACAGCAAGCCCAGGTAACTCCGTCGCTCGCTGTCTACGAGCCCCATCGTTGTGGCGAGGTCCAGCAGGTGGTCGCGCGCCGACTGGTGACCATCGACGTCGCTGATCGTCTCCAGTTCGACGAACTCGCCGAGTCCCTCGACCTGGTCGATCACCACTTCGACCGGGAGATTCCGCCACTGAACGTCAAACGGTCGGCGTTGTTTGGAAACGGTCCGGAGAAGGCGAAAACCAAGTGCCACGAGAATCCCATCGGCGATCTCGGCGGACTCGATCCCGGTTTCCAGTTCCAGTCGCGTTTTGGCCACGTCGTCCATCAGCGGCCCCTTGTACGTCAATCGCAACTGGTCGTTGTCTTCACGAATCCGCAACGCCTCGTCAGTTTCGCCGAAGTCACGGCCCGGGTGGGTGTAGTAGTGGTCGTGTTGCTGACGGGGTGGTTGGGCCTGTCCGCCGATCGCTTCGAGTTGCTCGACGATCTCCGCGGCTGTCGGCGCCTCGTCGACCAGCGGGAATTTCAGTTCGACTTCAATCGGCATCATCGTTCTCGAGTTGTTCGATCGCTATTCCGATCTCGTTGAGATATTCCCAGGTGAACAACCCCGTGTCGTGATCATCGCTCCAGGTGATTTTCAAGGCATAGCTCCCCGTGTGACTGACACTTGTCGGGTGAATGTCGGTCGGCACGGAGTTGGGGTCCAAGACACGTTGACCGGTGGTTTCGCTGACACACCCGGCACATGGGCACAATTGTCTGAGTGCACGAAAGGGGATTTGGTACGACTGGCCATCGGACCAATCGAGGCACAGCAGGGCTTCCTCGGTCAGGAAACGGATGCGGCTGGGTACGTCTACGGGCATGCTTCAGTCTCGTCCGGGATGGGCAATGCGTGGCCAGTAAGTGTCAAATTTGAATTTCGGGCTGTTGTCGAGATCGTGACATGCGATACAGGTCTTGCGGCGAGCCTGCTCGAGAGTGACTCGCACCTCGGACAGCGATTGCTCGACATCACCGGACTCGACCAGTTCCACGTGTCGGTCACCCGGGCCGTGGCAATTCTCACAGCCGTTGCCCAGAAGATGTGACGAGGTGTTTTTGTCGACAAACCCACTCTTGAAGGGAAGCACTTTCTGGGGTTCCCAACCGGTGACATGGCAACTGAGACACTCGGCGTCGAATGCCCGCGGTACCCAGTTGTCTTCCTGTCCGGCCCGTCCGGTGATCAGGCTTTCGAAGGCATGGGAGTGTGGAGTGTGTTTCCATTTCGCCAGGGCCTGGGTGTGGCATTCGCCGCACTTGGCCGAACCCACGAATCGGCGGTTTCCGCTGGTGTCGATAGGCAGCATCGCGGCGGCGAGGTCGAGTTGTTCGAGTGTCTGTTGATAAGTTCGCATGGCCTGGATCATCTTCGGATGATCGGAGAATCTCTGGTTGTCGAGGTTGACCAGTTCGAATCTGGTCCGAGGTGTCATTGTCTTGGGAGCGATACTGATGACCCCGACGTATTTTCCTTTTTGTCCAACCGTCACCACGGTGGTGGTGCCAACCTGGCGTGGATTGTCTGTCAGGGGGTCCTCGGGGCCGCCCGCACTGATCACGAGGTCGAAACGGGGAAATTGCTGAGCGAGTGCCAGAGAAGTGTCGACCGGGGCGTGGGAGAGGAGCACCAGCAGCGTGGCTCCCTTTCCAACCAGCGAGTTGATCACTCCCGGGAGAACATCTTCGGGAGGCTGGATCGTCACGTCGTTGAGTGCGCCGGCAGCCGCGAGTGGCCTGGCCAGCGCGGGGTCGAGGATCGCGGTGATACCGATTGTATGCTGGTCCGACTTGATCAGCCGGCTGGCAAGAGGGGCCCCCGGGAGATCGTCGGTGTCGAACAATCGAACATTGGCTGCCAACAGGGACGGACGCGGGGGCGAAGGATTCGATTCGGATACTTCGGTGTCTCCCTGGGAGAGCAAGAAGTCGGCTCCGAGAGCAAGATCTTCGGGGCCGACTCCGACCGCCACGTAGGACATGTCGGCCAGGGCCGACAACATCGTCTGGTACTTCAGACGACTCTGTTCACGCCGTCGCTGGACCAGTCCGCCCAGGTCCAACGAGACCGGTTTGAAGCCTCGCTTGGTCATCTGCCTGAGCAGGTCAGCGCGCCGTGAATAGCCTCCGGATTGCGTCTCGGAGCAGCCACAGGGCTCGAGGTATCCGTGTTGTTCACCCGAGACGACCAGCGTGAGTTGATCGTGGGGCCAATCCTGGAGCAGGGGGTCTGGTGACGGCTGGGAAACCGGCGACTTCGGTACGAGTCCGGAAGGAGTCTCGCCCGGAGTAAACCAGTACCACATGGCCAGGCCGATGACGGCCGTCAGAGTGACCAGGAACAAGGCGGTCCAGCGTGACATGTGGTTTGTGAGTCGACAGTGAGAGGTGGCGAAAAGGGCGTTAGCGTGAGACGAAGCCGACAAAGAATCTCA
Organism: uncultured Planctomycetaceae bacterium; assembly: GCA_963933195.1. Taxonomy (GTDB): domain Bacteria; phylum Planctomycetota; class Planctomycetia; order Planctomycetales; family Planctomycetaceae; genus UBA8437. The sequence continues at coordinate 56,339 of CAWVUS010000001.1, read as the reverse complement.
TGGTGCGTTTCGTGTCGCCATCGAACTCGAGGATGACTTCTCCATATCGCCGAGCGGTCAGCACGATGGAAGGTTGTCCCTTGGGGACGGTCATTGTCATCCAGTAGCGACGGTTCTTCTTGGCCGGGAACTCCGTGTCCCGTTCAAATTTGATCTCGAGGAACTTGGGTTTGACCGACTTGATCTGGATTTTTCCATCGCCGGTGACGTCTTTGACCAGCATCGGGATCCGCACAGATTTCCCTTTTGCTGCGGCGAATGTTCCCAGTCGCAAGACCAGGTTCTTGCTGTCCCACTCGTTACCCGGAGTTCTCATGAACTCGATCATTCCCGAACGACTGCCGCGGATGTGAAAACTGATCTCGTGGTCCTCGGAGAGATCAGTGTGGAAGGTGAGTGTCTCGAGGAATGGGCCAGAGGCGAACTTGGAGGAGTCAACCGTGGCGGTGATCTTGTAACCGGACTTGGGCAGTGGTCGCTGCGATCCAGCCTTAAGCCGGGTGATCGCCTTGTCCATTTTCTTCTTGGCGGCTGGCGATGCGGTGTCGGCAGCGCCAAGGGCCTTGAGTTCCTCGGCGTCAAGAGGCTGGGTCTTGGTCACGATTCGTCCCGATGGATTCTCGATCTTCAGCAACTTGAATTGGTCCGAAATCTCGCTGTGCAGCGTCAGGTCGACGTCGACAGTGCCGTCGCTGTCGAGTTGTCCAAGCGTCCAGGTGGTCGAGGGGCGGATGACTGCCCGGCGGCCAATCACTCCCTTGATCAAAAGTGGGATCGTGACGTGGTCGGGGTCGTTGGTCCGGATTCTCGCTGAATGCGCGAATCCCACGACCGGTTTCTTGATACCCCACGAGACGGTGACATTGACGGTTTCACCGGGTTCGATGAGATCGCGTTCCAGGCTGCCGACCGTGCATTCGCAGGTGTTGGCGCCCTGGTAGTTGGCCGCCAGTCGCAACGGGGCTTCTCCATCGTTGCGGATGACAAAGACATGCTGGGATTCCTGTCCCTGTTCCATGATTCCAAAGTCGTATTCACCACCGCCAACCAGCACGGCCTTGGGGTGTGGGCCGGACTTCGACGGAGACGGCAACGAGGACGAATCAATGGGGCTGACCGTGACGGTTGTTGATTCCCGATAGGATTTGACAACCAAAAACAACGCACTGATTCCGAAGATCAGTGACAGAGTGACAGCGACGATACGCATGAGAACCTTTCGGGGATGTAGCGTCGGGTAAGTAGCCAATCAACGTCCGCGGAAGACTGGACTGGCTTGTTCTACAAAATCGACAAGATCACCGGCTTGGCTGGAGTCTTTGCCCGGGGCACCTTCATGAGGATTCGTGATCAACCGTGGCTATTCTAGATTGGGGTTTTCGAGTCGGTCAATTGCGGCTGAAAGACGCGGGGGGCGATCGGAAGCAGTCTTCAGGGAATGGCGGTATCAGGAACCGCGAGCAAGGCCCTCATCTCCTCGAGATGTTCGTCGCTCAACAACTTGTCGACGTGTCCTCGTTGTTCGAGCAAACGATGCAGGCGAAGTGTTTCTCGAGCCTGGTCTCGGGCCGATTGTTCTTGCCCGATCTCGTCGAGTGTCCGGGCCAGCCACGCATGCAGGCGTGGATTGCTCGGGTAGCGGTCCACGGCCGTGGTGCCCCACTTGATCACTTCACGCCGGTCCGAGTCGTCGTGGTCTCGTTGCCATCGCAGTCGATAGCTGCGAGCGAGGTCATGGGCTGTTGACCAGTTGTGGGGATCGCGTTGGGCGGTGGCGAGGCCGGCACGAATGGCCTGGTCAGAGAAATCGGCAGGGGCCGAATCCAGACGTCCCAGGTCGATTCTCAGCGACGTGAGACGTCGTGTCGGGGTTGGGTCGAGCGGGTCGGCGTGCTGGGCCTCGGTCAACAGTCGTGCGGCTTGGGCTTGCTGACCACTCAACAAGGCGTTGGTGGCAACTTGTTGGGCAGTTGATTGTTTGAAGACCGGCAGAAGCCCACAGACACACACCAGGACGAACAGCAACCCACAACCAATGGCTGTCAGCCGGGCGGACTTCAGTGAAGCCGTGTCAGGTGACTGGTCCGAGGGGCGTGAGACCTCAGGTGCAGGAAGCCAGCCGATGGTCATCAACAGAACCAACTGCATGATCGCCGGGCGGGCAAAACCACCGGCCGCCGAGAGGTGGATCAGTATCGCGACTATCGCGGCCAGGGACACCCGGCGTTGGAGACGTCCCCGCAACTCCATCGTGGGCAGGAATGCTCCTGCGACAACAAAACTGGCCAGAATGCTCAACAGGCGAGTGTCGAGAGTTCCGCCCAGCAGCCATCCCGGAGCCAGTGCCAGCACGAATCCGCCGCCGCCTCCGAGCAATAGTACGCCGGTTGAATAGTTCTCGGTGAGCGATTCGGCAGTCGGACCGTCTGTGTGGCCGTGTCGACCGCGAAGCAGCAGGGCCACACAGGCTGCCAGTCCCGCGAATCCCAGGAGTCCAGCCGTGGCGGTGGCTTCCAGGACGAAGTTGTGCGGATCAGCAATCTCCTCGCTGGACCCTTCCAGCTTGTGGGCCAGGTAGTGCTGGCGGAAGTTGCCGGGACCGGTGCCGACCAACGGCCTGGTTGAGATCACGCCCAGCGTGCCCTGCCAGTACTCGAACCGATACGCCAGTGACTTGGGGGCTTCGGTCAACACTTCACGGTCGATCCCGCCGGTTGCCAGGACAACGGTCACGGACAGCACCGGCAGAGCCGCGGCCAGGGCCGTGCGGCCGGGGTGTTCCCGCAACCATTTCCACAGGTTCTCTCCAACCAGCACCATGCCTCCGATGGTGAAGCCGATCCATGCCGTACGGCTCTTGGTGAGCAACAGGCAGTAGGCCACCAGGATGAGTCCGGCCAGAAACAGCGCCAGTCGAGTGCGGGGTCGGCCAGGCCATAGCCGCCACGACCGCCACGTGGTCGGACAATGTGCCAGGCCTACGAGCAGGAGTGGGGCCAGGAATCCACCGAGCGTGTTGGCCAACGCGAAGAAGCCATAAGGTTCGCGGCTGTCTCGGAGTCGGCGTTCCCAGAGTTGTCGGGCGGGGCCGTCGAGCGGGATTCCGGCAGCCACCAGTTCCGACTGTAGCCGGCGAGCCTCCGAGGTGTTTTCGTTTCGGATGGCGGTGGCGAGTTGAGTCTCGAGCCTGTCGAAATCGGCAACCGACTGCTGGTACCCGACGTGGTGTTGCCAGATTCCCAGGATCGAGATTCCTACTGCCACGGACCACGCGACACGCAGGATGGCCTGGAAATGGATTCGATGTGGCAGCCACCGACGGAGCAGTACGAAACTCACCAGCAGGGCGATCCACTCGCACCCCATGTTGGCTGCCGCCCGAGCGTTGCCGTCTGAGGCGCCGATGAGCAGTAGTGCCGAGACGATTTGAGGAAAAACGAGCAGGGCGACCGCCAGGTCAAAGCGGTCGAGGTTCAGTGGGGCGATGTGCCAGGCCCGTAGCCGGGCGAGTGCCCAGATCGAGGCCAGGAGCAGCCAACCCCCGACCAGCCACAAGGTGCTTCCGGTCACGGTCGATTCTGCCGGCAACAGCCAGCGGGCAACCAGCAGGCTGATCGCGATGGCCAGCCACGCCGGCGATTGGTCGGGGTGGGCTTCGGATGCCGCGGCGGGGCGAGACATCTTAGGCATGCGTCTCCTCGTCGTGTTCAGAGACGGAGGAGAGATTGGCGGATGTTTCGGCTGGGGTGGGACGGGCGACGGTTTCCAGGATCGCGATCACGACCAGGATGCAGGTGATCAATGCCACGATCAGCAGGGCCGCCATCCAGTTGTCGACGTGAAACAGCAGGACACCTCCCAGTCCGGTCATCAACGTGATCAGGTGCACCGTCAGCACGGCATTGCGTCGCGAGAGTCCCATGTCGACGAGTCGATGGGAAAAGTGATTCTTGTCGGCCTTGAAGAGGCTCTGTCTTCGGGCCAGGCGGATCAACATCACGCTGGTGAAGTCGTACAACGGGATGGCCAGGATCAGCAAGGGGGCCAGGATCACGTGTCGTGAGGTTGATGCGGTGTCAGGATCGGGTTCGTAGAAGGTTCCCACGACAGTGAATGCGGCGAGCAGGCAGCCGATGAAATAGCTGCCGGCGTCGCCCAGGAAGATCGTCGCCGGTGGCCAGTTGTGACACAGAAAGCCCGCCAGCGTGCCAGCCAGAATCAAAAGGACTCCTGCGACCAACCAGTGAGGCTGGGGAGTTCCCACGAGCATGACGGTGGCAAACAGTGTTGCGGCGATCATGGCGATGCCCGGCGAAAGCCCGTCCATGTTGTCCAGGAAATTGAACGAGTTCACCAGGACCAGCATCCAGAGCACCGTCAACACTCCCCCGATCAGCGAATTCTGTACAAACAGCGATCCGCGGACACCTCCAAGGACCAGCCCCGTTGCGACGAGAACCTGGACAGCCAGTCGCGGCCCCCATGGCAAGTTGCGGAAGTCGTCGATCAAGCCAACTGTCCCCAGCAGGGTGGCTCCACCCAGGATGCCCCACAGCATCGGCAGTCGTGAGGGGAGCCGGGAAAGATCGAGATCGGTGATGGCGGCTGCCGGCAGGACCTGCTTCAGCGAGAGTCCCGGGACCCCGTCAACGGCCAGCAACGAAACGATTGCCAGCGGGGTGACGACCGAAATCCACACCGCGATACCACCTCCCAGTGGAGTGGGCACGTCGTGGACTTTTCGAGGGCCGGGCCGGTCGACCAGGCCCCAGGCCGGAGCCCATCGCCGTAGCAGGGCGGTGGTCAACGCCGACAGCACCAGCGAGGGGGCCACGCAGGCCAGGACGAATGCCAGCATACTCCGACTAACTCCCGGTCACCGCCTGCGAACTGGATGTCTGGATCCGTGTTGTTGTGGTCGTCTTCTTTTTCTTACGGGTCGTGGGCTTCTTTCGCTTGAGTGCCTTTTTGGGCTTTCCCTGTTTCGAGATACTTCCCCGGTCGTCAGGGACGCGGTAGTGCTTGCGGAGTCGGTCCAGTTCCGCTTTCAGTCGCGCGGTGACGGCTGCATATTCTGGCGATTCGTAGACGGACCGCATCTCGCGGGGATCTTTTTTGAGATCGTAGAGTTCCCACTCATCGAGATTGTAGAAGTGGATCAGCTTGTAACGGGCGTCGCGAACACCCATGTGCCGACGCACACTGTGGGGGCCCGGAAATTCGTAGTACTGGTAAAAGAGTGTCTTGCGCCAGTCGGCGGGTGTTTTGCCCGAAAAGAGCGGACGGAGGCTCCGGCCCTGCATGCCCGGGGCGGAGGTGGCTCCGGCAAGGTCCAGAAAAGTTTGAGCGAAGTCGAGGTTACTGACCAGGTCGGAATTGACGCTGCCGGGGGCGATGTGGCCAGGCCAGCGAACCATCAGGGGCATCCGGAAACTCTCTTCGTACATGAATCGCTTGTCGAACCATCCGTGGTCACCAAGGTAGAAGCCCTGGTCGGATGAGTAGATGACGACCGTGTTTTTGGCCAGGCCGGAGGTGTCGAGGTAATCCAGGATGCGGCCGACGTTGTCGTCGACACTGGCGATGCACCGCAGATAGTCCTTGATGTAGCGTTGGTACTTCCAACGGATCAGCTCCTTGCCCTTGGGGTTGGCTTTGCGGAAGGCTTCATTTTTGGGCTGGTAGGCCGCATTCCAGACCTTCAACTGGGCGGGGTTGAGATTGCGCGGGGGGACCAGCTTGAGGTCATAAGGAGTCATGGTTCGGGCGATCGACATGTCCTGAGTCCGGGCGGCCGTTCCGCGGCCAACGTAGTTGTCGAAGAGGTTGTCGGGTTCGGGAATCGTGACGTCGTCGTAGAGCGTCAAGTGTCTGGGGCCAGGCTGCCAGTTCCGGTGAGGTGCCTTGTGTTGAAACATCAGCATGAAGGGCTTGTCGGCGTCACGAGACTTGAGGAACTTCAGGGCGATGTCGGTGACGATGTCGGTCGTGTAGCCGACGTGTTTGACTCGCTCGCCGTTTCGGATCATGGGCGGGTTGTAATACGGTCCCTGCCCAATCAGGACCTCGTATTGATCGAAACCGGTGGGGCGGCTCTTGAGATGCCACTTGCCGATCATGGCCGTTTGATAGCCCACCTTCTGCAAGAGCTTGGGAAAGGTCTGTTGTTTCCCATTGAAGCGAACACGATTGTCAACCACGCCGTTGAGATGGCTGTGCTTGCCGGTGAGAATGACGGCCCGGCTCGGGGCGCAGATCGAATTGGTGCAGAAGCAGTTGTGGAACAGCATTCCCTCGCGGGCCAGCCGGTCGAGTTGAGGGGTTTTGTTGATCTTCGATCCGTAACAGGACAACGCGTGCGAGGCATGGTCGTCAGTGAATATCAGAACGATGTTGGGCCGTTCCGCGGCGGAGAGATTGGCACCGCAGCAGCTCCCGAGAAGCAGGCAGAGTGTGGCCAGACGGCCCAGGCGGGTGGTGAACATCATGTGCCCCGGAGTGGTGAGAACAAGCCGGAATTCGCCCCGGATTTGAGGACGAACCAACCGGGTTATCTTCAGCACTCCGTCGTGGAACTTCAAGACCCGAGTGCCGTCGCGGTTTCGCCCACGTCGGCCTGGCCCTTGTCGTCGTATGGGGCGGCCAGGTCCGACGGACCTTCGGCAAGCCCGGGTGACGCGGCGTCATGGCCTCGCCAGTCCGCCATGCTGGCGTGAATCCCTGTCCAGTCTCCCAGTCGCTGTGACCAACGTGTTGGCAGCAGAGATCGAGAAAGGGGGATGAGTCCAACCGTCCGAGGTAGCATCAGATGAGATTTCCGGGTGAGGACGGCGCGGACCACCTGCCGCGCGACTGCCGCGGGTGTCAGTATCCGGGTCAATCGAGGTGGCCGAACACCGGAGAACAGGCCCGTCGAGATGTAGCTCGGACAGACTGCCGTGATGCCGGCGTGCCGGTGTCCATTCTGCCGCAGTTCTTCGCGAAGAGACTCGCTGAAGCCCAGTAACGCCCATTTGCTGGCGGCGTAGGTTGATGCACCGGGTAGGCCGATCAGGGCGGCGGCACTGATGATGTTGACCAGGTGTGCGACGGGCGATGCGAGGAGGTCGGGCAGGAACGCGTGTGTGACCCGGATGGGACCTTGCGTGTTGACATCGAGGGTGGTGAGGTGTTCTTCGAGTGAAACATTGGTGAACAGGCCGCCACGGACGGTTCCGGCGTTGTTGACAAGCACGTCGATACTGCCAATTTGCGACATCACCTCCTGGCGGGCCCGCGAGATGCTCTCCGAGCAGGTCACGTCCATCTCGATACCCACCGCCGGATTGCCACGACGGCTCAGCCAGCGTGTTGTTGATTCGACACGGTCGGGGTCCTGGTCGGTGACAATGATCCGTGATCCGACATCGGCAAATGCAACGGCCATCGCTCGTCCCAGCCCATGGCCAGCTCCGGTGATCAGTACCCAGCGGCCATCCAGTCGAGTCATGGAGTGTCTCATGGTGTCGTCCTTCAGGATCAGGAGATCCTGGTTGTTGCAGGAGGTCTATGTGCTGCGAATCAGCTTCCAGAGTGTTTTCCAGCCGGGTTGGTCGTAGAGGTTCAGCAGAGCCCAGGCGAGTGGTTCGGGATTGGAGTGGCTGGGGAACCATGCCGGTCGCGGGAACGACGTCAGTGGACCACTCAGCACCACCTGGTCGACACCATCGAGCAGAAACGTGTTGTGGACTCGTGCGTTTCCGCTCTGGACGTCCCGGAGAGTGCTGTCGGGATGCCCGCCCCACGGGGGACTGGCCAGGACGTAGTTGAGTCCGGCCCACTGGTTGATTCCAACCATGCCATAACGAAGCGAGGCAACAAGTTGGTCCAGCCGTTTGCGGGCCTCTCGGCCTTTCTGCTGACTTGCCGGAACGGTCAGGCTGGCGCTGAGTGTGCCCCAGAGAGTGTTGTTGCAGAAATCGACCGCCCGACGATTGAATTCCTCGGCGGTTGCTGCCGTCAGTCCCACCTCAGCCACGACACAGGTGAATGGTTCACGATCGAAGAAGAGAGAATTGGATCGTGGGTCGACGTTTCGGACGAGCCGAGCTGTCAGCTGTGGGTCGTTGGCAGGCAAGCCGGTGAAGTCGTGATATCGCTGGCGAGCCCCGGGGTACCAGGGGGCGCGCGGTGCAGCCGTCTCGAGGATTGTCGACACCCGCTCCACAAACTCTTCTCGTTCACTCCATTCTCGCCAGGTCACCAGGACCCGGGTGGCCACGCAGTTGCAGCCCGCGTTGTTGATGACCGAGGATGCGATGTTCTCGGCCTGGTAATCGAGCTGTCTCCGGGAATAGTGTCCAGGCAGGATGATCCAGGGACTGACGTTTCCCAGTTCGGCTGAGATCGGCTTTTCGAGGAGTGGTTGATTCAGGCGTCGTCGTTGGTTCTGCTCGACACCCGTTGGACCCCATACGATCTTGTCGTGCGTGTCGACGCCACCGGTGATGTGGATCGCATCGACTGTGGGGTGCACGATTGCCCGGCGGCCCGTCTCGGCATCACCGGTGATGATTCGCAGGCATCCGAATTCGATCAGTGGCCCGAGCAGCTTTTCGAAGAGAGGTTGCAGGGGTTCGTGCAGGGGATGCAGTTTGAGCAGCACGGATTCGCCGTGAGCGAAAATGTGGTCACAGGCATCGAGCACCGGCACGCTGGTGATGTTGCCGGCTCCCAATACGAGCCTCACACGTGGAGGCACATTGTTGGTCGATTGCTGGTAGCAACGAGCGGTGTGGTCGGGGAGTGTGGCAGAAGTGATCCCGTGTTGCATGCGGGCGTGTGCGCGGAAGCCCATGAAGGCCACGTGATCAAATAGACCGCTGACCGGCGCCACGGGCACCAACAAACGTCCATCGGCTCCATGACGGGGACGACCCGGCAGACGTGGACGTCCGAATTGTCCAATCTCCGCAAGTGTTCGCCGTAATAGTCTCAGGTACCTGGCGGTTACCACCGGCCCCGACAGGATTTCTTCGCTGCGGAGGTGTGGTGTTGCATTGGATTGCTTGATCAGGGCCGAGGTGTTGACCCAGTCGTGAGAGATCGGCAGCACATTTTGGCGGATGCGGTCGACCAGACGGAGGCGTTCCGAGACCGGAGTCATCGCCAGACGCTCGGATCCAGTGACGAGTTGTTCGAGACAGGTATCCAGGCGGTCACTGTCGACAGTCAACCCGGAGGTGGAGACTGCCGGTGCGACGACATCAGCGCTGGTCATCTGGGACGACATCGGGGGGCTCTTGGTCTAGTCCGGCTCAAGGTCGCGGTCGCGATCTCGTGAAGTCTAGGCCCGTGTCGTGGCGGAGCAAATTAGCGGACAGCGCAAGTTGAGCAATAGCAACTGGTTGTGTTGAATGAGAGGGCCGGGATGGTTATGCCGGCACGGAATCGGCTTCAGCCGCGGTTCTGGCGGCAATGTCCTCTCCCACGGTGGTGACGATTTGGTCGAGAGGAACACGTCGAGCGTCGTCGTCGGTCCGCCATTTGAGTTCGACGACGCCATCGGCCAGGCCCTTGCCGCCCACGATGATCCTCAGTGGTATTCCGACCAGGTCCGCGTCCTTGAATTTGAACCCGGGGCGTGCCTTGCGGTCGTCCATCAGGACATCCACGCCGTTGGAGCCGAGTTGTTCATAGATCGATTCGGCAGTGGCCATGACTTCCTCGTCTCCGATATTCAGAGGAATGACGAGCACCTGGTAGGGGGCGATCGAAAGGGGCCAGATGAGCCCATTGTCGTCGTAGGACGTTTCCGCCGTGGCGGCCACGATGCGATTGATGCCGATCCCGTAACATCCCATCAGCATTGGGTGCTTGTCTTCGTTTTCATCGAGATACTCGGCCGAGAGTGCCGTGGAGTACTTGGTGCCGAGCTTGAAGACGTGCCCGACCTCGATACCGCGTGCGAGTTCCAGAGATCCGTCGCAGCGCGGACACGGGTCGTCTGCGGTGGCCATCCTGAGATCGTGAGAATTCTCCAGCGAGTAGTCTCGGCCAATGTTGACTCCGCTCAGGTGCGCGTCAGCCTGGTTGGCTCCCGTCACCGCATCGATGATCTCGACCACGTCGTGATCGGCCAGCAGGGGGCAGTCGAGTCCGACGGGACCGGCGAAGCCGACCGGGGCGCCTGTCACGTTCCGGATCGTTTCCGGGTCTGCCAGTTCGATCGATTGTCCATCGACGGCGCGACGGATCTTTGCTTCGTTGGCTTCGTGATCACCACGAACCAGCACCGCAACGGGGTTGTCGTCGATCGAGTAGATGAGCGTTTTGATCATCTGGGACGGTTCACATCCGAGCATCCGGCTGACCTGTTCGATACTCCCGGCATCGGGGGTTTCGACGGTGGCCAGTGGAGCCATCTGTTCAGCGATGGTCACTGTTGGAGCCGGTCGTCCTGTTTCGGCTCGCTCGGTGTTGGCGGCGTAGTCGCAGCTGTTGCAATGTACGATTTCATCTTCGCCGCTGTCGGCGGGCACCATGAACTCGTGGGATGCGTCGCCGCCGATCGGACCGCTCTCGGCTTCGACGGGCCGGTAATCCAGGCCACAGCGGGAGAAGATCCGTCGGTAGGCGTGGTACATCTGGTCGTAGGCGTCGTTGAGCTGTTCCAGGTTGGTGCCGAAGCTGTAGGCGTCTTTCATCTGGAATTCACTGGTCCGCATGACCCCGAAGCGAGGCCGTTCTTCATTGCGAAACTTGGTCTGGATCTGGAAGACGGTGATGGGCAGTTGCCGGTAGCTCTTGATCTGCTTGGCCATCAAGTCGGTGACCACTTCCTCGTGGGTTGGCCCGAGCACGACGCGGATTTCGCGGTCGCCGCGGATCATCGGGAACTTGACCAGGGCGTTGCCATAGTCATCGATCCGGCCGGTTTGTTCCCACAGTTCCGCCGGACACAATGCTGGCATGAACAGTTCGATAGCACCGGCTTTCTCCATCTCCTCGCGGACGATGGCCTCAACCTTCCGGACCGCTCGCCAACCCAGGGGCAGGTAGGTGTAAGCGCCAGCCATGACCTGGCGGATCAATCCGGCTCGCAACATCAGCTGGTGACTGGGAATCTCGGCATCGGAAGGGACTTCCTTCATCGTCGGAATCAGTGTCTGGCTCCAGCGCACGCTTGATCTCCCGGACCCCAAGGGGGCTGTACTGGTTTGGGCAATCCTTCGAGCAGTCGATCGGCCGTTCGAAGTCGGGATTCTAGCAGAGAGTCCAGAGGCGGGACACGGACGAAACTCTGAAGTGGGCTGGCCTGTCGTTGGATCAGGTCGCGGCCTAGAATCGGCGGCGGTCCCCGGTGGGCTGTCGAATCCTCTTTTCCGCCAATGCCCATGCCCCGTCAATACGTCGAACATCTCCGCAATGGCCAATCGATCGACGAGATCTATTTGCTGGCCGAGAAGCAACTCCGGGCCAACCGCAACGGTGATCTCTACCTGCTGGTTCACCTGAGGGATCGCACCGGGGTGGTTCACGGGTTGATGTGGAATATCACCGAGGAGATGGCTGCGGGATTCGATACGGGTGATTTCGTTCGGATCGAAGGCAAGGTGCAGCTGTACCAGGGGGCGTTGCAGACGATCTTGACCCGGATTGATCTGGTCGATGCGAAGACGGTGCAGACCGAGGATTTCGAGGAGGATCGCACCGAGGCGGCGGAACGACAGCTGGTTCGGGTCAACGAGTTGTTACGGGATTTGCAGAATGACGATCTCCGCGAATTGATGTCGTGTTTTCTGGATGACGAACAACTCGTGTCGGCCTTTGCCAAGGGCGTGGCAGGAATCAAGATTCATCACGCTTTTCGCGGAGGGCTGCTCGAGCACGTCGCCACGCTACTGGAGGCGGGTGACCGCATCGCAGCACTGTATCCGTTCTTGAATCGTGACCTGTTGCTGGCCGGCGTGTTCCTGCATGATCTCGGTAAGGTCCGTGAGATTTCAGTCGATGGCACACTCGCCTACACCGATGAGGGCCAGTTGTTGGGTCACATCGTGCTGATACTTGAGGACCTGGAGGTGAAGGTCGTCGAGTGTGTCGAGCGAACAGGCCGAGAATTCGATAGGGACCTGCTGCTGCAACTCAAACACCTGGTCGTCAGCCATCACGGTTCGCTCGAAACAGGCAGCCCACGGGTGCCGATGACGCCCGAGGCGATCGCGTTACACCACCTGGACAATCTCGACGCCCGGTTGAACGAGACGATGGACGTGATCAACAGTGACCCCAATCGGCAGTCGGTCTGGACCAGTTATGTTCCGCGACTGGGTCGAAAGTTCTACAAGGGACGGGATTCGGGTGACCCGTCCAGCTCTTCCATGAATAGCGGGGTTTAGCCGGCGGTGGGACGACGCGATTCACGCGGATCGACGGTATTCGAGGGGCCCGTGCAACGGACCGCTCGGGGGGCTGGCTTCTTTCGATTGCCGTCGCGTGACGACGCGGTGCCACCGGCGGAGTTGTTCATCAAGGCCTCGGACATGCACGGGGCTTTCGACGGTGACACCGTTCGCGTCCGCATGACCGGAGGTCGGCGCGGTGGTGGAAGTCGTTGCGGCGAGGTGGTCGCGGTTCTCGAGAGAGTGAAAACCCGGTTTGTGGGTCGCTATTTCGAACGTGACGGCCGTGGCCTGGTGCGGGTCGACCGGGGCCTGTTCGAGGGCCCGATCGAGGTGGGTGACCCCGCGGCCCGGGGGGCTCGGCCAGGTGACCAGGTCGTACTCGAGATCCTGCATTTTCCCGACCAGAATCGGGCGGGCGAGGGGGTGGTCGTCGAGGTGCTCGGTGCTCGGGACCTTCCGGGGGTGGATCAACAGACGGTGATCCACGAGTACGGGTTGCCGGGCGAGTTTCCCGAGGAGGTACTGCAGGAGGTCCGTGATGTCGCGGCGGCATTCGACGATGAGGTGATCGGTGATCGACAGGACTTCACGGACTTGACGGTTGTCACGATTGATCCCGCCGATGCTCGTGATTTTGACGACGCGATCTCACTGGAGGCTCTTGAGGACGGTGGCTGGCGGCTGGGGGTTCACATCGCCGACGTGTCTCATTTTGTGCGTGCCGGGGGAGCGCTCGATCGTGAAGCCCGGCTACGGGGGACCAGCGTGTATCTGCCCGGCCAGGTGATCCCGATGCTGCCGGAATTGCTCTCAAACGGATTGGCCAGCCTGCAGCAAAAACGGCTCCGGTATGTGCTCTCTGCGATGATCGAGTACACCGACGAGGGAGTCGTGCGTCATGTCGAATTCGCCAAGGCGGCCATCCGCGTGGACAGGCGATTCAGTTACGAGGAGGTCAGTGGACTGTTGTCCGATCCCGACGGGTTTCCTGGTCGAGTGGCAGTGCCAGTGCGACGCCTGTTGGCTGACATGCACCGGCTGAGTCGCCTGCTACGGCGTCGTCGGTTCGACGCCGGCGCGTTGGAATTGCATCTGCCGGAGGTGCGGATTGAGTTGGATCGCCAGGGAGGGGTCGAGTCGATCCAGGAGGCGGTTCACGACGAGAGTCACCAGGTGATCGAGGAATTCATGCTGGCGGCCAACATGGCCGTCGCCGGGGAACTCACAGGTCGCGGGCTGGTGTTCCTGCGTCGCGTACATCCCTCCCCCAGTCCAGCAAAGCTCAGACAATTCGCCACCTTTGTCTCAGGACTCGGCTTCCGGCTGGATCGGCCCCAGTCCAGGCCCGCCCTGCAGGCGCTGATCGATTCGGCTTCCGGTGGTCCCCTGAGCCATGCTGTCAATTACGCGTTGTTGCGAAGTTTCAAGCAGGCCGAGTACACCGGCCGAGAGGATGGACACTACGCACTGGCTGCTGAAGATTATTGTCACTTCACCAGCCCGATTCGCCGGTATCCCGACCTGGTGATTCACCGCATGATCACGGCGATCGCCACCGGGAAACGGTCAAAGGGTTTGACCGATGCGAAGGCGACCAGGCTGGGACGATCGTGTTCGGTGACCGAGCGTCGAGCCGAGCAGGCCGAGCGGGCGCTGATCCAGTTGAAGTTGTTGCATTACCTGGACAACCGGCGAGGCGAGATGATCGATGCGGTGGTGGTCGGAGTAGAAAAATTCGGTGTCATTTGCCGGGGAGTGGGGATCCCGGTGGAGTCTCTGGTTCACGTGAGCGAACTGGCGGCGAATGATTTCTTTGACTTCGACCGAGGCGAACTGACGCTGACGGGGCGCCGGACCGGGCGGAGCTTTCGGCTGGGTGATGCGGTACGGGTCAAGATTGTTGCCGTGGACCTGGATGATCGCAGCATTCGTTTCGCGATGGACGCTCGCAGTGGCACGATACGACGTCGGGAAGAGGGCGGCACTTCGGGCAAGCGGTCGTCGCGAACTTCGGATGCGGGTGGCCGCAGTCGACCGCGTGGTGCCGGGAAACGTGGTGGCCGCCGAGGTGGTCGAGGGCGGCGCGGTCGGCGGTGACGCTTGACATCAGCCGCGCCGAGGTTCAACGTGCGTCGAAACGGCCTCGGTCGAGTTGGATTGCCGCAGGAAACGAGCGAGAGAATCTATGACAGAAGCGTTGTTGAAAACACCGTTTCATGCCTGGCACCAGGATCATGGCGGTCGACTGGTCGACTTTGCCGGTTGGGAAATGCCGGTGCAGTACACTTCGATCATCGAGGAGCACACGGCGGTCCGCACCTCCATCGGGCTGTTCGATATCGCACACATGGGCCGCCTGACGTTTTCCGGTCCCGATGCCTGTCGATTGATTGACAGCCTGGTGACCAATGACATCGAGTCGTTGGGGACGGGCCGTGTGTGTTACGCGCTGGTGTGCCGTGATGACGGTGGCATTCTCGACGATGTCCTGGTGTACAGGTTCCAGGATGATTACCTGCTGGTCGTCAACGCCTCCAACCGATTGAAGATCGTCGAGTGGATCGAGAGCCATCGTGCGGGTTTCGATGTCGAGGTGGTGGATCGGACCGTGGAGTGGGCGATGGTTGCGGTGCAGGGGCCCGGTGCAGTCGACGTGGTCGCAGCCGTGACCGACATCGATGTGGCCACGATGGGCTATTACCGCTGTGAAACGGGAATCGTTTTGGGACACCCGGCTCGCGTCAGTCGTACCGGATACACGGGCGAGGATGGATTCGAGTTGATCGTGCCGTCGGAGGCCGGTGCGATCCTGTGGGAGAGCGTTCTGGCGGGCGGTGAAACGGTGGCCTGCGGTCTGGGCTGCCGTGACACGTTGCGGCTGGAGGCCGCGATGCCGCTGTATGGCCATGAACTGAATGAACTCACCGATCCCTACACCGCCGGGCTGGGGTTTGCGGTGAAGCCGGACGCGGCCGATTTTATCGGTCGCGAGGCGGCGGTGGTGGCACGGGACCGGAGCGACCGGAAGAGACGGGTGGGACTGAAGTTGGATGGACGGAGAATTGCCCGCGAGGGGGCCATGGTTGTCAGCGGCGAGGCGACCGTGGGCGAGGTCACCAGTGGGACGTTTTCTCCGACGCTGGAGATGGCGATCGCGATGGCCTACGTTGAGCCGGGAGTGTCCGAAGTGGGCACGGCTCTGGAGGTTGATGTGCGAGGCAAACGGGTGGCGGCGGAGGTGGTCAAGCTGCCATTTTATCGTCGATCGAATTGATCGGCCCATTCGGTCGGTTCACGGCGAATTCATTTCCCGGGGCGATAAGCCGCCTTGCCGGGGATTCGCGTACGGATGCTCAGTAGGTAGGGGCCGCAAGTGACGTAGAGTGACCGGAGATCCTTGCCACCGAACGCACAGTTGGTGATCGTGTCGACGGGTGTCTCAACGAAGTCCAGCAGTTTGCCCTCGGGTGAGACGACGTGAATCCCTGGGCGGGTGTCGAGTGTTTCGCTGGTCTTGCGGGTCTTGTGCAGTCCCGCGGCGATGTAGAGATTTCCCTCCGAATCGATGCACATGCCGTCACCGCTACGCCCTGGCGAGAAGTTGATCAGGGTCCGTGGCTTGGTCCAACAGGTGTCACTGTCGAGTTGGTAGGCGTAGATCAAGCGATGGTGCCCGGCGTCAGGGTGGGCTTCGATCAGGTAGAGCACCTTGTCGTCGGGCGAGGACACGATGCCGTTGGGCATGTGGATGGTCTTCCACTCGAGCACCCGGTGCAGGATCCGGCCACCAGGCTGCTTGGTTCCCAGGTCGAGTTGGTAGACGGCGTTGGGGTTGCCCTTTGTTGGGTCGGGAGTGCCTGGACGAGAGGTGAAAAACAGGGTGCCGGATTTCAGCAATGCCAGGTCATTGGGCGCGGCGAGCGGGAAGTTCTCGTACTCGTCGGCCAGCACGGTGATCTTGCCGGTGCCGAGATCGGTCCGCGTGACGCGTCCTGCTCCACCCTCGCATGCGAGCAAACGGCCGGCCGGATCAAACAGCAGGCCGTTGGCTTTGTTGCTCGGAGTGCGAAACACGGACAGTTTTTTTCGAACCGGGTCCCATGTCAGGATCTTCTCGGCTGGAACGTTGGTGAAGTAGACCAGCCCGCGGGCGTCTACCGCTGGTCCCTCGGTGAAGATCTTCTTGTCCTTGACCTTGGTCTCGATCACCACCTCACCCAGAAGGCCGCGGCGGCTGAGTTTGTCGTAACGCTTCGAAATGCCGGCGGCCTGTGTGGACGTGCCCGGCAATCCGGCGACGGCGGCAGCGGCCAGGAACGATCGACGGGTGAGTTGGTGAGGTGATTGGAGCATGATGGCCCAGTCGTATTCGGAGAAGGTACCAGGGGGGCGATTTTGTGGTCGACATCGTAGCGCGGTGATTCGCGGGACGTCAACGGTGTCGAATGCCGATAGAAGAACAGGAGCAGAATTTCCGTCACGAAGCAGGTCTGGTCTGATGGCGAAACGTGAATACAGCAAGTTCCAGCAGGGCGTGATCCAGCGGTACTACGAGAATCGTGAGCAGATCGACGAGGGCAAACTCAGTGAACTCGTCACGAGCTTGTACCTGGCCGAGTCCAAGGCCGCCAAGGACAAGCTCTGGGAGAGGACCGAGGCGCTGCTCGAGAGGTTGGAGGTCGTTCCCAGCCGGATCAAGCACGTGCTGGCATCGCGGGACGCGTCGGTGCTAGCCGAGTTGGTTGCCGATCTGCAAAAGGGGATCGGACGCAAGCCGTCAGGCTGAAACCTCGACGCTCTTGTCCGGCGGCAGTACGGGGATTTGAAGATCGGTGTCTGTCACGGGGGAACGGGCGTTGCGGACGGACACCGACGAGGTGACTGCTGGCTCGGGGCCGGTTTCGACGATGGATCGGGTCGCCCCGATTCTCTCGTCGTCGACCAGGTGACGTGATCGAACGAGATAGACGGTGCCGAGCGTGACGGTCAGCGTGACGGAGAACGCGTACATGGTGTTGAACCCCCACGCGTCAATGATCCAGCCCATCAGTGGTGAGAAGATCGCCACACCCAGTTCGCACATGCCCAGGGCAATTGTGGTGCCAGTGCCACGGAACCGGACAGGGAAGCTGCCAGAACCCAGGGACGTGACCGCGGGGAACAGCAGGCCGTGACCGAGTCCGCAGAAAACTGCGGGGATGGCCAGTTGCCATTCGCTCCAGACGGTCATCAACAACAGGTGACCTACGGCGTGTCCGCCCAGTCCCAGGCCGATCATCCGTCGGCGTCCCACCGTGCGGCTCCAGCGTCGCGTGCCGATACGGCAGGCCAGGGCCGCGAGACTGTATCCAACGAAAAAAGAACCGATGTTGGAGATTCCACGCTGGGTGGCCATCCGCGTCAGGAACACGCTGGTCACCACGAGTCCGGCACCCATCACCAGGGCCACCAGCATCACCGATCCGGGCCAGTATTGCCGGATCAACTGGTGGATGGGTGGGGCGAGCTGGCGCGTTTCCGGGCGGTTTTGGCCACGGGTGATCACCATCACCAGGGCCAGATAGATGCAGCCAAGTGCCAGTGCCGCAGCGAAAAGAACAGTGAAACGAACGCTTCCGTCAGGCAACGTTGCGAAAACCAGGTCGCCCAGTAGAGAGCCGGCGATCATGCCGAGGAAGCCACTGGTGCCGAGACTGCCGATGGCCTCAGTTCTTCTTGCGGCCGGAACCACGTTCTGGATGTTGACCATCGAACAGGTGAACATACCGGCAATGCCAATCGAGAAGGCGATGCGGGCGCTGTAGAGGATCCAGGAGATGGTCTCGGTGAGAATTAGAAGTCCGCAGGCGGTCAGAAACAGAAGGGTGCTGACGAGCCACAGCCGCCTGGTGCCACAAGCGTCGATGTCCTGGCCAAGTCGGAAACGTACGGCGACAGACGCGAGGACACCCAGGGCGATCACCGTTCCGGTCAGTTGTTCGGTCCCACCCAGGAACGTGACAAATTCGGCAAAGCGAAATGTCAGCGCGTTGGCCAGTACCAGCACCGTGTTGGCGGCAAAGGTCAACCAGAACAACCGGTTGTAGACCGGCGAGGTGGTGGAGCAGGTGGGAGTGGTCACGCGGGAAGTCGGATCGTGGAGAATCCGGATGCGGCGGGTAAGGTTGGGGGAAACAGCGATTCTAGGCGTTGCCGGGCCGATTGACTAGTTGTGTCAAAATGGGGCTTAGCCACCAAACGCACCGTAACGACGAACTCCACGCGCGAACGTGATCCGGTTCAGGACCAGCAGGCCGACTATCCAGGTCATCTCGATCAGTAACATCCGTTCGAGTCCTCCTCCCAGCACGTATCCCGGCTTGCCCAGCGCGATTGCTGCCGGCACATAGGCCAGGAACCGGAACGGCAGGAATTCGACCCAGTGTCCCACGTTGCCAAGCCAGTCGAGTGGGATCATGTGGCCGGACAGAAAGTAGTTGAGCATGTTGAAGATGAACAGCAGTGAACTGACTTCCAGGAACCAGAATGAGATCAACCCGATCAGGCTTTCGATCAGGAAGCCGATCAGGAAGCCCATCATCAATGACAGGACCAGCGCTAGCACGGTGGCGGCATCGAGGCTGAGCGGGAAGTAGTCCCGGCAGAGGTAGAAGACGAGGGCAAAAGGTCCGGTGGCGATGACGTAGTAGACCAGCTTGTGCGCGATCCGGTGCCAGAAGAGGTACCCGAGCATGTCGATGGGTTGGGTGAGGTACTTCTTGACGGTGCCATCCCGGACATCGCGGGCGATTCCGCTGGCGAGTCCTGGCATGCTCGAGAACGCCCGCGCGAGCATGACCAGCAGGTAGTAGGCGATCATCTGGTGGTAGGTGTAGCTGTTGAGCGTGGTTGCCTTGTCCGGGTTGTCTCCGGTCGAGGCCCCCGAGTAAATGGCCCCCCAGAGGAAGATCTGGGTGACGATCGGCAGAAATCTCACAAGCGTCGCGAACGCAAAGTCGGCGCGGTAGACGAACCTCTCTTCGAGGCACGTCTTGAGAATCACCCAGTTGGTTCTGGCTTGGGCCAGCATGGTGGTGTGCGCTGCGAGGAGGGGAGTGTTGATCAGGAGGAGGCAGGGGGGGCTGCCGAGTCAGTGAAGAGTTCGGCCATGGCTTCTTCCAGGGGCCGGTCTTCGACACTGATGTCTTCGATTGTAAATCTGCCCAGAAGTGTCGTGAGCGTCTTGGGGACGTCGGAACGTGGAATACGCAATTTGGCACGCGGTGGTTGTCGTTCGAAGACTTCGCCAAAGTTCTCGAGATCCTCGGGAAGCTCGGTTCCGGCGAATTGGACCTCGATCACCTTGTGCTGGCTGAAACGGTCGACGATCTCTTCGAGCGGTCCATCATGCTTGATCTGTCCCTGGTTGATGATGATCGCCCGTTGGCACAGCGCCTCGACATCCTTCATGTAGTGGCTGGTCAACAGTACGGTGATCTGGCGTTCTTTCTGGTAGTACTTGAGGAACTGCTGCACTTTGCGTTGCGAGATGACATCAAGTCCTATCGTGGGTTCGTCCAGCAACAACAGATCGGGGCTGTGGAGCAGCGCTGCGATCAGTTCCATCCGCATCCGTTCACCCAGGGACAGTTCCCGGACGGGCTGTCCGACCAGGTCACGGACTTCGAGCAAATCGGTCAATTCATCGATCCTGCGATCGAACTCTTCGGTTTCAATCCGGTAGATCTCCTTGTGCAACCGGAATGATTCCTGGGCGGGCAGGTCCCACCAGAGTTGGTTCTTCTGTCCCATCACGAGCGAGAACCGTCGGCGGTAGGCGTTTTCGCGTTTCCAGGGCACGTGGCCGAGGACGCTCGCCTCGCCACCGGTGGGAAAGATGAGACCACTGAGCAGCTTCAGAGTGGTGGTCTTGCCGGCCCCGTTGGGCCCCAGGAAGGCGACCATCTCGCCTCGTTCCACCGTGAAGTCGATCCCGTCCACCGCGTGGATGGCCTCGTATTCACGATGAAACAGTCCGCGGATAGAGGCGAGGAGCCCTTCGCGTTTTCGGAAGACCCTGTAGATCTTCGACAGATTGCGGACGTCGATCGCGGGCATGCCGTGTGCGCGAGGGGCTACGTGTTGGTCCAGCTAATTATTTGCGGACAAGTTTGGCCTGCTTGAGTTGCTGGATATAGTCCAGCGTGATCTGCAGAACCTCGTTGTTGTAATGGTCGTCTCGGAAGACTGGCGGATTCTTGGGCTGATTTTTGTCGTCCTTGTCCGCCTTGTCGTCTTGCTTGTTCTCTGCAATTTCCTTCCGGACCACCGACTCGTTGAGCGAGACGGTCTTGCGTTTTTTGCGTTCCAGGAACTTTTTGATCGCCGTGCGGTCCTTGGTGAATTCGGCGTCAGCGTCGGTTCGCTTCTTACTCGATAGAGCCAGGGCCGAGACAATCTTTGGGTTCACCAATGACACGGCGTCGTAGTTGGCTGCCGGGATCTTGTCGAAGGGCAGGTGGTTGTCCAGGGCATTTTCCCCGATATCCATGTGATTGATGACCGAGGGCAGAACGATGTCTGATGGAATTCCTCGCTCCTGGCTGCTGTCGCCGTTGACCCGGTAAAACTGCTGGATGGTCAATTTCAGGGCCCCGGGCGGCTTGCGGTCGAAGAAATTCAACGGCGAGGAAGTCCGCACGGCCATCACGTTCTGAACGGTGCCCTTGCCATGCGTGGTCTGGTCTCCGACGAGCAGTCCACGACGGTAGTCGGTGATGGCTCCGGCGAAAATTTCCGAAGCCGATGCCGACATGCGGCTGGTCATCACGACCAGGGGGCCTTTCCATGCGATGCCAGAATCGGGGTCGATGTGGGGTGTGATGGTGCCGTCGAGTTCCTTGACCCGAACGACTGGTCCGTCCTCGATAAAAAGGCCCGAGATTTCGACGGAGTCTTTCAGTGCACCACCGCCATTGGTTCGGAGATCGATGATCACCGCGTCGACCTTGCCGTCGTCATTGAACTTGTCGAGTGCCTTGCGGACATCTCGAGCGGCACTACGAAAGTCAGCCACTCCGCGACGTTCTGCTTCGAAGTCGCGATAGAACGAGGGCATGTTGATCACACCGATCCGGCCAGTGGTCCCCTTGATTCGTGTGCTGGCGTCGATGACCGTTGAAGTGACCTGGGACTGCTTCAACTCGATAACCTGGCGGGTCAATACGTAAATCTTGGTCTCGCTCGTCTTGGCTGTTTTGACCCGCAGTCGCACCTTGGTGTCTTTCTTACCGCGGATCAGTCGAACGACACGGCTGAGTTTCATTTCGACAATGTCCTCGATGTCGCCTTCCTGTTGGCCGACTCCGATGATCTTGTCACCCAATTCCAGGCGACCGTCCTTGTCGGCGGCACCACCCGGGACGATTTGTCTCACGACCGTGAAGCCATCCTCGCTGCTCAGCGCCGCTCCAATACCCTGGAGCCTCAATCTCATGCTGATGTCGAAATCTTCTCGGGTCTGGGGCGACATGTAGCTTGAGTGTGGATCGAAACTGTGGGTCATCGCCGAAAGGTATCGCTGCAACACCTCGGATCGATCGGTCTGCTCGGCGAACCGCTTGATGTTTGTGTATCGCTTGACGAGTTGCTTGCGAGCCTCTGGCAACTTGGTGTCATCGAGTTTTTTGGCGAGGAGTTCGGCCTTGATCCGTTTCCGCCATCGCTCGTTGAGTTGTTGTCCTGATGTGCACCACTCGAGGTGATCGGGATTGGCGATGCGGGATTCATCGGTGGTGAAATCGTGTTCGACCTGGATGTAATCCTGCGCGATCTTGACCTGTCGCCGAACTCGTTCCAGATAGGCCTGGTGAACCAGGTAGGCGAACTTGACGTCACCCTGCACCAGTTGATCGTCGAGTTTTGTCTCGAGCTTTTTGAAAGCCTCGATGTCGCTCTTGATGAAGTACAGCTTCAACGGATCGACCGAGTCGATGTAACGTTCAAGGGTCTTCTTGGAGATACTGTCGTCGATTTTCTTTTGGCTGATGTGAAATCGGTGGACCAACTGGCACACCATCTGGGCAGCCTTTTGGTCATCGGGATTCTGTTCGAACTGCTGGGCACAGATCGTCCCACCGGCCAGCAACAACAGGCCCAGGAAACACATCGAGGCCACTCGCCAGGTTGACTTGAACATCCCGTTTTCCAGTCGTTTCAGGTGCGAGAATTACAAGCGGTCACCCGCCAGGCGGGTGGCGCCGGAGTCGGGACAGCAACGGGACAGATTCGCCCGCCGAGCCACGTTCTCCTCGCGGATGGTATCGCATCCCAATCAACCGAACAAGGCGGGCGTTCCGACTCCGCACGATGGCTCGAGACAATTCAACGGGCGGCCGCGCGGGGGACTTGTGACTGGATTTCCAGTTTCGAGACGATGTCACGATCTCGTTGTCGCCAGGTCTTGAGTTGTTGGCTCTCGACCGCGAAGACAAGAGAAAGTTGACGCCCCGAGGAATGTGTGCACAGGTAATAGAACCAGTGCATCGGGAGGCCGTGGTCGATTCCGGTGGCTGTGATTCGCCAACCGCGTCGTTTGGGGCCAGAGTCACCGGGCCGCAACGGTTCGACCGAGACGAGTTCACGGAACCGGGGGCCCAGTGCCCCCTTGACATCTCGCAGAAACTCCTCGCGGCCGGTCATTTTTCCGGCCACGACGCTGGGCGCCTTGGAGAGGTTGCACTGTGCCACGAGTCGGCCATTTTCGAGTCGTCTCAGGATTGCGACCTCGGGTGTCTGGTGGAAGATGTGCCAATTCCGATCGTGCAGCAGACGACCGTGACCGGGAGTCTCGAGTGACAATTGCAGTTGGGTGGCCAGCGGTTTCCTCGGACATTTCTTCACGACACTCGGTAACAGCTTGACGCTGTCGGAGGCCGGTTGACGGTCAATCGTGACCTCCGCGACAACTTCCAGGCCGGGACTGACCGGGCCGGCCTGGCGATGTTCTTCGATCGTGATCCGGGCCTGTTTGAGGAACCCACGTCGGTGGTCAAAGACCAGCGTTCCGTGAAACGTGACTTTCGAGGGGGCTCCCCCGGCGGCTCCATCCGCAGTGCCTTCCACGATTGCTTCGGCGGTCGTGTCGGTCACCCTGGCCAATCGCCCCTTGAGCGTACCACGGGTGACCGCATCGAGGCCGGTGACCAGTGGGAGAGTCCAACTGCCGGGGGTCCAGGTGTGGTCGTGGGGCACTTGCCCCAGTGGCAGAATGCCGATCAATGCGAGCGGGTCGGCTGGAAGTGCCAGCAATTCGACTTCGTCGCCAGTCAGGGGGCCATTGAGCGAATAGTGTCGAAGTCCTGACGGGGTGCCCTCGGTCACGATTGTCCGCCGGGGAGCACTCAGCGACGACTCGGTGGTTCTTCTGTCGACACTCACAGCCGAGTCCGCGGACACGAATTGTCTCACTGCTCGCAGCGAACCATGGAATTCGCCCACCGGGTTCAGACGGCGGGATTGCCAGGAGAGCCGGGCGGTGGCCTGCAGCGGTAGCGGCACGACACGATCAACTCCGACTGGCGCCAGCACGCGGCCTCGAACATTGAGTCTCGCGGTCACGTCGAGCAAACGGTCGGCCCGGGGGTCCTCGACCAAGCGGATCGTTGGTTTTCCGGTATTGGTGGCGGCTTGCCCGGTGTCCTGTGCAGGAACCTGTGCAGGAATCGGGGCGACGAGTCCCAGGAGTACCGTTGCGAGGACGGTGGCCTGGGTGGCCGGAAGAGACTTGGTTCTCAGGCGTGGCATCTTCGATCCCTCCCTGGATCGTACTGGTGCAACCACGGGGTGTGTCTTAGTCGTCGATGGCCGATGCTGGTGTCGAGGCGGTTGTGCGGGCGGCCTGGATCAGGCCATCGATGTCCAGTCCGTGTGAGGCCAGCAAGTCGTTGCGGTCTCCAAGTTCAACAAATGCATCGGGTAGGCCGCACCGGTGGAGTCGGCGAGTGTCGAGCCCGATGTCGGCGGCTGCCTCGAGGACAGCCGCTCCGAATCCACCAGTCAGCACATTTTCCTCGACGGTGATCACGAAGCCACTGTCGTCGGAGAAAATCTGCTCGATCAGGCCCGTGTCCAGTGGCTTGATGAAGCGGGCATTGACGACCCCCACGTCCATTCCGTGTTCTTGATCGAGTTGGTCAGCTGCGGCGATGCAGGTGGCCAGCAGCGTGCCGCTGGCCAGAAAGGTGCCGTCACGGCCTTGCCGGATGACCTCGCTCTTTCCGAGTGTGACCGGTTGCAGTGGGCGTTCGACCGTCTCGATCGTCGTCTTGGGGTACCGGATGGCAACCGGGCCGTCGTGTTCCAGTGCGAAGGCGAGCATGGGAGCGATGTCGTGAGAGTCTCCCGGAGCCATCACGGTCAGCCCGGGGAATGGTCGCAGGTAAGAGTGGTCAAAGACACCGTGGTGAGTGGGGCCATCGGGGCCACACAATCCTGATCGATCCAGGCAGAAGGTCACCGGGAGTCCCTGCAGGGTGACTTCCTGGAAGATCTGGTCGAAGCTGCGTTGCAAGAAAGTGCTGTAGATGGCGACGATCGGTTTCAGGCCGGCCTTGGCCATTCCCGCCGCGAAGGCCACCGCGTGACTCTCGCAGATTCCCGTGTCGAAGAACCGGTCCGGAAAATCTTCGCGAACGTGATCCAGCTTGTTCCCGGCACACATCGCGGCGGTCAACACGACCACCGTCGGGTCCGCTTCCATCTCACGGTAGATGGTCTCGCTGACGATGTTGGTGTAGGCCGGTGCTGATCCCGCTGGGATCGAGATCACCTCGTTGTCATCGGAACGCTGAAAGGGGGCCGGGGTGTGGAACTTGACCGGGTCCTGTGTGGCGGGCTGGAATCCGTGGCCCTTTTCGGTGAAGACGTGCAGCAGCACCGGCCCCCGGACGTTCTTGACCATGTCGAGGTAGCGTCGCAGTGCAAACAAGTCGTGTCCGTCCACGGGACCGATGTAACGGAAGCCGAGTTCTTCGAAGAGCATTCCACCGTGGAGGAACCCCTTGACGGCGTCCTTGATTCCACCAAGAACGTTTTCGACCGGTTGTCCGACGACGGGCACCTTGTTGAGAAACGCCTGCACGTCACGTTTCAGCCCGTCGTAGAACGGTGCGGTGCGTGCCTTGTCGAGCGTGGAAGCCAGCCCACCGACTCGCGGACAGATGCCCATCTCGTTGTCGTTGAGGATGACCAGCAGGTCCTTGTTCAGGCCCGAGGCGTTGTTGAAGGCCTCGAAGACGATTCCCGAGGGCAGGGCCCCGTCGCCGATCACCGCGACGGCCTTGCGGTCATCATCGCCGAGCAAGTCGTCCCCGGCCTTGAGTCCCAGGACGCTGGAAACACTGGCTCCCGCATGGCCGGTCATGAACAGGTCGAAGTCACTTTCCTGGGGGTTGGGGTACCCCATCAAGCCACCCTGTTGCCGCATCGTGTGGAATTCGGCGTAACGGCCGGTGAGCAGCTTGTGTGGATACACCTGGTGTCCGGTGTCCCAGATCAGTCGGTCACGTTCGAAGTCAAAAACCAGGTGCAGGGCGATTGCCAGTTCGACGACGCCAAGATTGCTGGCGAAGTGAGCGGTGCGGTCCGAGACGACCGTGCAGAGCACCTCGCGGATTTCGCCGGCCAGTTGCAGCAGTTGTTCGTCGGTGTAGTCGTTGAGCTGCGTCGGCGATTCGAGTTGTGGCAGCAGTTCGAGTTGGCTCATCCTAGTGGTCCCTCTCGACGACAAACTCGGCCAGGACTCGCAACGGGTCACCCGCGTCGCCCAGTGGTCGGATCGCTGCCTGTGCGGACTCGACACAGTCCCGGGCCAGTTCGCGACTTTGCTGGACCCCGGCCAGTGCCGGGTAGGTCCACTTGCCCAACGCGGCATCTCGTCCCGGCGGCTTGCCCATTTGCTGGGCATCACCCACAACGTCAAGCAGGTCGTCTGTGAGTTGGAAGGCCAGGCCGATCTGCCGGCCGTAGTCGACTAGCTGTTGGCGAGTATCTTCGGCAGCTCCGGCAATGACAGCTCCCAGCTCCAGGCTGGCAGCCAGCAATCGTCCGGTCTTGCGGTGATGGATTGCGGCGAGTGTTTCCATTGGACTGGAGTCGGATCCGGGGTCCACGTCGGTGACGGCCAGGTCTGCCACCTGGCCACCAACCATGCCATCGCTGCCGGCGGCCGAGGCCAAGACACGACAGCATTCGGCTGCGATGGCCGGGTCAGGGAGGTCGGTGGTGAGGATTTCGAACGCCCTGGTCAGCAGGGCATCACCGGCAAGGATCGCCAGGGCCTCACCGTGGACGACGTGACATGTCGGTTGGCCTCGCCTGAGGAGATCGTCGTCCATGGCCGGCAGGTCATCGTGGATCAGCGAGTAGGTGTGAATCATTTCCACGGCGCAGGCCGCCGGCAGAGCGTCCTGGGGAGCGGCCCCACAGGCCTCGGCTGCCAGCAGGACCAGGGTTGGCCTCAACCGCTTGCCCCCGGCCATCAGGCTGTAGTGCATCGCTTCACGGAGCGTGTCGGGGGTGTCGGTTCCCCGTGGCAACGAATCGGCCAGGGCCGCTGCGACCAGGGGGGCGAAACGGGCAAGCGTCTCTTCGGCGGTCATTGCTTGAACGGGCACTGAACCAGTCTGTTCCCAGGAAGGGGCGAGGAGGAGAGACCGATAGCATTCTAGCCTCGGCCGTACTGGTCGAAAATAGCAACCCGAGGCGACGTGGGGAGTGTAGGAGTTTCGGTGCCGAATCGGAATGGACCGGCCGATTCAAGCTGTGCCGGTCGCCAGTTGCAGTCCGATCTGGCACGCCTGCAGGAAGCTCTCGACATGTAGCGATTCGTTGACGGTGTGTATGTCCTGCTGGCCGCAGCCGAGCGTGACGGTGGGAATGCCGTGGGCGACCATCCAGTTGGCATCGAGGCCTCCGTTGGACATCCGCACTCCGGGATCAAGGCCAACGGCCTCGACGGCCGCCAATGCCGTCTGCACACAGGGTTCTTTTTCCGAGAGCACAAAGGATTCGTATTTCAGCTGCGGGTCGAATTGAATGCGGGCGGTTGCCTTGGCCGTGTTGCGAACCTTTTTGGCGGCGCGTCGGAACGCCTTCTCAAATTCGGCCACGATCCGTTTTCGGAATGCCGGGACATGACTCCGAGCCTCGGCTCTGAGTGTCAACCGGGGTGTGACAACGTTGGTGGCATCGCCGCCGTTGATGATGCCCACATTGCTGGTTCCGCGGTTTCGACCTTTTTCAATCAGCCCGTGCCAGCCGTTTTCTGTCAGGTCGGCGATCGCCAGGCTCGCCACGGCAATCGCACTGACACCGTCCTCGGGATGGCCTCCGGCATGACTGGCCACACCCTCGATCGTCACATCGATGCTGTAATCACCGGTGGCTCCGACAACTGCCAGTCCCGGGGCGCCTCCATCCCAGTTGAAGCCCATCAGGGGCTTGCCGAGTCGTGAAAGGCTGACATATCGTGCTCCATAGAGTCCGACTTCTTCCTGGACCGGGAAGAACAGGGTCAGCGGTGGGTGAGGCAGGTCACGTGACAGGATCTCGAGTGCCGCGTTGAGCACAACACTGGCTCCGGCACGATCATCGCCACCCAGCGCGGTGTCCGCATCACGCGATTCGATGAGTGGACCGCGACGAACCGGTCGGCAGCCGACGCAAAGTGGGACCGTGTCGATGTGGGCCATCATCAGGCGACGCGGAGCTCGAACAGTGCCGGGCAACTTGACAATCAGGTTGCCGACTTCGCCGCCGAGCGGACTGCGGCTGTTGGCTGCGTCGTGCCGGATTGCACCCGACGGAACTCCGGCATCGCGGAGTCGGCTGGTGATCGCCTCGGCTACCTCACGCTCCTGTCCACTCTTGCCGGGAATTGCCATCAGCGTTGTCACCAGGTCAACTGCGGCGGACTTGTTGATCGAATGCGGTGTGGACATCGTTGGAGCCTCTGTGTGATGGCTGACTCGCGAGAAGGCACAGGAGCGGCTTGAAGCCATCCGCCCACGCGGTCAATATGACGGCCTCTAAACATACCGCCCACGAACGGAAGCACAATCGACAGTATGTCCACCACGACCGACAGCGCGGGACTTGACTGCCACATCGCCAACGATGCCGAACGGGCTGCTGCCTTCGGCAACGTGTATGAATGCTGGGGGGATGAACGGCCGATTGACGAGTACGTGGCGTGGCGGATGCAGTCGGTCCAGCACGCACGGGCCACCTGGTATGTCGGTACCGTCGATGGCGTGGTAGCCACGTCACTAGGGGCCTACCCGATTGTGTTGCGTGCCGCTGAAAAATCGTGGCCCGGCTATGCAATCGGTGCCGTCCACACGCCACCGGAATTCCGGCGGCGGGGCTACGCTGCAACTCTGCTGGATTGGGGTCTGCAGCAGCAGTTGGCCGGGGGGGCCCAGTTCGGGTTGCTCTATTCGGATATCAAGCCGGAGTACTACGGTGAGATGGGGTACCGGTTGTGTGATTCGTACTACGCGTGGGCCGTGCCAAGACCGGGTGACCATTCCGCCAGTGGCCGACTGGAACGATTCGATCCGGCTGAATCGCCCGATGGCCTGGCAGAAATGTACGCCGCTGTGCAGGCCTCACGGAGTGTCTGGATTGAACGCGACGCGGTGTATTGGAACTGGGTGCGGGGTCGCTATTCCGAGCACGACTGGTTTTGGTGGATCGATGAGGGAGCCGATCGTCCGTCCGGTTACATCCAGCTGAAGCCGACTGAAACCGAGTCGCGGGTGTTCGACTGGGGGGTACTGCCCGGCGCTGATGAACGAGCGTTTTGGGAGACGGTGTTGCAGTGGGCAGCAACTCAAGGTGTGGCTCGAATCGGGGGCTGGCTGCCGTCCTCCGACGCGATTGCAGGCTGTTTCGATGTCACTCCAAGAATCAAGGAGTTGACGATGCTCAGTCCGCTGACCACCGAGGCTCCGTGGAACGATGCGTATCCGGCCGACGCGGCCTGGTTCACCGAATGCGATCACATCTAGCCGCTGCTCGGTATCGCTCCGGGTTTTCACCAGTTCCGTCGTGGTCCCCGTGTTGCCAGCCCCGGTCATGAGTCGAGGCAACTGGCGACGGAGAAACGGCTAGCCCTTGCGAGGTGATTTCAGCCGGAAAGTGCCAGTCTGCTTGTCACGAATGATGACCGCCGAGTTGTAGACACACTGGTACACGACATTCGTGAAGTTCTTGGCGTTGGACTTGTACCCGGAAGAAATCACCTGGGCGGTGAGATCGTCGAGGCTCAATCCCCCGGATTTTTTTTCGAGGATTCTGTTGACCACTGCGGCGAGCGGCTCTGAGTTCTTTTGACGCTTTCGGTTATCGCGATTGTTTTGTTTGCGAAGAGCTGCCGGCGACGCTTTCTCTTGCAGTGAATTCAATTCCTTGTCGATCGAGTTGAGTTCAGCCTGCAGTGAGCTTCGTTTATGAGCGAGGGCCGTTACGCGGCCTTTTTTTTCAGCAAGCAGTGTCTCGAGTTGGGCGATCGAAAGGTCGGCACCTTTTCGTGTGGCCATCGTTTCTCCTAGGTAAATGTAGCCCGTTCCAGATTGGGAGAAGAGACGTTAACTGGTGTTATAGGGAGCGTCAACGAGGTGGAATGAGTTGCCTATGAGAAAAAAAGAGATTGGGTGGACAAGGCTGTCGTGTGTCCTGCAGCGAGATTCGCGGGGTTTCTGGATGCGAATTCTCATCCGAAACGGGCCTGTCGCTTGTGGTGGAATGTTCACGGCTTCTGCGGTGATGAAGACATCTTGTCACAGTCGGTTTCTCAGGCTAGCATCCCGCGTCCTGCTGGGCGTGATTCACGTGTGAATTGGCTCGGGCAGGGGACTGGGATGGACCCCACGTGCGAGTATTGAAGACGATCGCGGGCGGAATTCGGCACGTCGGCCGTTTGCTGCGGACCGGCTTTCAGGCTGTGTTGTTGCTGATCGTGTTGTTGTGCGTGCTGGAGGTCGGAGTTCGACTGGTCGAATCTCCAGTTGATCCCGGGGGCAAACCAGAGGCGGTCACGGACCTGGTTCGTGCCTCGTGGACATCTGGTCAGTCACTGCAGCGGCTGGTTCGTCGTGAGACGGTGGTGGGGGACCGGTCGGTTTCAATTCAGACCAACAGCCTGGGGTTGCGAGGAGGGGAGCCAGTTGTGCCCAAGCCTCCCGGCGTGCTTCGCGTGGTTTGCCTGGGTGACGAGCGGGTACTGGCCGAACGGGTACCTTACGAACAGACCTTTTGCCACCGGCTGCAGGAATCGCTGCAGCGGCGTTCTGCTCGACCTGTTGAGGTAATCAATGCGGGTATTCCCGGCGATTGCCCGCTGTTGTCGTTGTTGCGGGTTCGTCACGAATTGTTGGCACTCGACGCGGACCTGTGGCTATTGAATTTCGACATGTCCGACGTTGCTGACGACTACCGACAGCGACCACGATTGATCTCCGATCGGAATGGACGTCCATTGGCCTGTCCACACCCTTCGTTGG
Organism: uncultured Planctomycetaceae bacterium; assembly: GCA_963933195.1. Taxonomy (GTDB): domain Bacteria; phylum Planctomycetota; class Planctomycetia; order Planctomycetales; family Planctomycetaceae; genus UBA8437. Next base: position 25,408 of record CAWVUS010000001.1, on the reverse strand, counting down.
CACTGGGGCGACTGAATGCGTGGCAACAGTTGTGCAGTCGGTTTCGACTGATTGCCTGGAGCAGTCGCGAGTTGGGCAGTCTTTGGACGCGGACACTCGTCGAACCACCAGTCTCCGATCCGGGAAGTCCACAGGGACAATACGCCTGGTTAACGGACGCTCCGCCCGACTGGTCCATGCACATTGAACAGGCCCTTCAGCCAATCTCGCGGTTGCAGAAATTGTGTCGAGGGAGATTGGCCGTGGCCGTTTGTCCGGCTCCCTGGCAAGTCGCTCGCAACGAGACAAAGCATCCCGATGCCCGGGCCCTGGTAGGAGTTCCCGGGGATTCGGTGTTCAACAGTGACGTGCCGTTTCAAATCCTGGGCGATTTCTTGCGGCAACATGATATTCCCCTCTGTGACCTGTCTGGAGGATTTCGTGCAGAGGGTGAAGGGGTCCAGTTGTTTCAACCCGATCGAGCCATGTTGAGTCCGGCCGGGCACGAGTTGGTAGCCCGTTTATTGGCCGAGAAACTGACCGGTCCACGGATGGCGTGGTGGAGCGAGCCGGGGACTCGCGGGAATGTTGTCCCGGCTGGAGCGGAACGGCCAGTTGGCGATCAGGGCGGGTCTTGACGGGTCTTTCGGGGTGCAGGATACTCCACGCCCCACAGCCGGAAACGCGGCCGGATTGCCACAAATCCAACACCGGGATCGTGTATTCACTCAAGGCGAAATTGTTCTCGTGACCGACAACTTGCAGCAATACACTCGCGAAATGGCCCAGGGGGCACGGGCGGCCGCGTTGCGTTTGGCCGAGTCGACGGGGGAGGCAAGGAACGGCTGGCTGTTGCGTACGGCCGAGCTGTTGGATTCCGAGCGTCAGGCTTTGTCGGCTGCCAACCAGGAGGACATCCAGCGTGCTCCCGAATATGGACTCACCGACGCGGCGGTGGACCGCCTGCGGCTGACCGACGAACGGATTGACGGGATGATCACGGCTCTGAAAGAGGTCGTGGCGCTGCCCGATCCGGTGGGCGAGATTTTCGAGTCGACCCAACGGCCCAACGGTCTCCAGGTGACCCGGGTTCGGGTTCCACTGGGAGTGGTGTTCTTCATCTACGAGTCACGCCCCAACGTGACCGTCGATGCGGCGGCGCTGTGCGTCAAGAGCGGCAATGCGGTGATTTTGCGAGGTGGTAAGGAAGCGATACACAGTAACCAGGCGTTACACGAGATTCTGTCCCGGGCCGCCCAGCAATGTGGATTGCCCCGCGAGTCGGCTCAACTGGTGGCCACAACCGATCGTGCTGCGGTGGGTGAATTTCTTGGGATGGCCGACCTGATCGATGTGACGATTCCACGTGGAGGCAAGTCCCTGATCGAACGTGTTGCCGACGAAGCGGCGATGCCGGTCATCAAGCACTTCGACGGGATCTGTCATGTCTATGTCGACCAGGCCGCCGACCTCGAAATGGCCAGTCGGATCGTGGTGGATAGCAAGTGCCAACGTCCGGGAGTCTGCAATGCAGCGGAGACGCTGCTGGTCGACCGTGAGGTGGCCGAGAGATTTCTGCCCGAGGTGTCCCGGACGTTGCTGGAACGGGGCGTGATTCTGCGTGGCTGTGAAGAGACCAGGGGGCTGGTGCCCGAGGCCGAGGCGGCCAGCGAGGAGGACTATCGCACCGAGTACCTGGACCTGATCCTCTCGATTCGTGTCGTCGATGGAGTTGGGGCGGCGGTGGATCATATCCGCGAGTACAGTTCTGGACACACCGAATCGATCGTCACCTCGGATGTGAAAACATCGCAGCAGTTCACGCGAGCCGTTGATTCCGCGGCAGTGATGGTCAATGCCAGTACGCGGTTCCATGATGGGGGCGAATTCGGTTTGGGGGCCGAAATTGGCATTAGCACCGATCGATTTCACGCGAGAGGCCCGTGTGGCTTGCGAGAACTGACCAGTTACAAGTACGTGGTCCATGGGACGGGCCAACTGAAATCCGGATGAACCGAACGGGTCTGGATTGGTGTGAATTGGGCATCGGGTCGAGGAGAACCCAGGGATGGGAGTTGTGCTGAGCCGAACCGAGGTCGAGGCGTTATTGCCCAACGGCCATGACGTGGCCCTTGAGCCCCGGCCGGGACAATCTGAAGTGGCACCGCCGGCTTGGTCGGTGGACACTCTGCGGCAACTGGAGTTGCGGCTGGAATCTGCCGCGGTGGAGTTGTCCGGAGTGATGAGTGAGCGAATTGTGGAGGACGCTTCGGGCCAACAGGCCGTGGTCTCGATCGAATACCTCGGCCTGGCTCCGGGGGCGAGGTTGCCGGATTCGTGTGAGACGGTCGGGACCTGGGTCATCCAGGGGCCTCGGCCGCGTGAAACCGGTCGAATTGCGATCGAGGCTTCGTTGGCCGTTGGTCTTGTCGAGGGGCTGCTGGGGGCTGGAGGAACCGGCGAGCCGGGCCGTCAACTGACCGGGCTGGAACGATCGCTGTTGACCCGTGCCGTGGAATTGATCGCGGCGGTGCTTGTGCGTGTCCGGAATGAACACGATGGCCAACAATGGCAGGAGGCCCGGGCGGAGTTGAGCGTTCGCGCAGAAACGGCGCTGGCTTCAGTGGGTCAACGTTCCGACTCTGTGCTGGCTGGTTTCAGGTGGCAACTGGGTGACTGTTATGGGCTGGTGCACGTGGAATTGTCTACGGGGTTTGTGGTCCGGTTGACCGAGTCGGAACAACTTGACGGTGCCGGTGTCGAGATCGCGGCGGACGAATCTAGTACTGGGGTGACCACGCTGTCGGTGAGGATGCCGGTTCCGGGTTTGAGTGGCTCCAGTGTCGAGGGACTGGAACTGGGCGACGTGATCATGACCGGGCGGCTGGCCGAATCGGAAACAAACCACGCAAATTGGGACGTGTGCGTCGACGGGTTTTGTCGTTTCAATGGCCACCCGGGCACTTTTGATCGTGTGCGTGCGGTTGTTTTGGAACCCCGTGACCGAGTTGAATAGGGTCTGTTTCTTGACGTCCGGGTAAGGCGTCTATAAAAATAGGGCATTAGCCCAGTTGTCTGGGCAGACGGGATCAGGGGGAGACGTTGCGCCGAAGAGGATTACCGCCGACACCTGCGGAACAGATGCACCGGATCAATGACCAGATCCGGATCACTCCAGTCCGCGTGGTCGATCCGGATGGAAATATGGTCGGTGTCCTTCCCACCGAGGAAGGGCTGCAACTGGCAGTGGACGCCGGCTTGGATCTCGTAGAAGTGAGTCCGAACGACCGTCCACCGGTCTGTCGGATCATGGATTACGGGAAATTTAAGTACGAATTGAAGAAGCGAAAGACCAAGGGAGGCAAGCAGCACACCGTCCAGGTCAAGGAGATTCGGTTGCGACCGAAGACGGGTGAGCACGATATTGAGTTCAAGATCAAGCGGGCTCGCCGATTTCTCGAGAATCGGGACAAGGTGAAGATCAACGTGATTTTCCGGGGCCGCGAGAATGCTCACCGGGATCGTGGACACGAGATGCTGCAAGGGATCATCGCAATCCTCGAGGACATCGCCAAGGTGGAAAAACCGCCGGGGATGGAGGGGGGACGGACGATGTCAACGGTATTGGCTCCCAAGGGTTAGTTTTGCCAGGAACGCATGCGATGCCGAAGCAGAAGACACACAAGGGAATGAAGAAGCGGTTCAAGGTCTCGTCCAAGGGCAAGGTCAAGCACCGCAGTGCATTCCGTGGCCACCTGTTGAGTCAGAAGTCGGGCAAGCAAAAGCGACAATTGCGCAAGGATGGTGTCCTGACCGCAACGGACGCGAAGGAAGTCCGCGAGAACCTGGCCCCGGGTTCCTGATTGTCCGGGACCTGGCCATCCAGCACTTAGCCATACGAACTACCACGGCCCTAAGGGGCCGATTGCGAGGACGACGATGCCACGAGTTCGCAAAGGATCAGCTCGGCGCAAAGCCAAGAAGCGTTTGTTCCGTGAAGCCCGGGGAAACCGGGGTGGTCGCGGCAAATTGCTGCGAACTGTCAAGGAAACGGTGGTTCGATCGCGGGCGTACGCCTACCGTGACCGCCGTACTAAGAAGCGAGTGTTTCGTCGCTTGTGGATCACACGGCTCAACGCCGCCTGCCGGCAGCGGGGGGTTCGTTATTCAGAGTTCATCCACCAGCTGCAATCCGCCGGCATCGAACTCGATCGTAAGACTCTGAGCGAAATCGCGATTTCCGATCCTCAGGTCTTCGACGAGATCGTGTCCACCGCGGCTTCTGCGGCCTGACCCCGTCTGACTCAACGATGACCGCCGACGCCCAGGCTGCTTTTGCGAGTTACAAGGACGAAGCGCTCGTCGCGATCGCCGCGGCCTCGTCCGAGGATGTCCTCGAGACGGTCCGTGTTGAGTTCCTGGGTAAAAAACGGGGTCGACTCCGGGATCTGCAAGCCCTGTTGGGCCAGGCCGAGGCTGATGAACGGCCGGTGCTGGGCAAGGTTTTCAACGAGGTGCGGGTCGAGGTGCAGACGGCGTTCGAGGCGCGGCAGGACGCGCTGGCTCGTCCTCAGGTTGCCGTCGCCGCCGTCGATGTCACCCTGCCCGGACCACGACCGGTGGTCGGTCGCCGGCATCCGATCACTCGGACGATGGATGATTTCAAGGACATCGTTGGCCGGATGGGATTCAGCGTCGCCACGGGTCCGGAATTGGAAGACGATCACCACAATTTTGTTGCCCTGAACATCCCGCCAGTTCACCCCGCCCGTGATCCACTGGACAACTTTTACCTGGCGACTGCCTCGGTCGGGAGCGGCGACCAGGCGGTGTTGATGCGGAGCCAGACGTCGACGGTGCAGATTCGCGTGATGGAGCAGACGGCTCCACCAGTGCGGATTGTCTCTTTGGGACGTTGTTACCGGCCGGACACGATTGATGCCACGCACCACTGCATGTTCCACCAGATGGAGGGACTGGCGGTCGACACCGACATCACGATGGCCGACCTCAAAACAGTCCTGAAGCACTTCGCCACCGCTTTTCTCGGGGACGATGTCTCGGTCCGGTTCCGGCCAAGTTTCTTTCCGTTCACCGAACCCTCAGTCGAGGTCGATGTTCTCTGGCGGGATCGGTGGCTGGAACTGGGTGGAGCGGGAATGGTCGATCCCAACGTGCTGCGGCAGGTGGGGTATGATCCCGACGAGGTGACCGGTTTTGCCTTCGGGCTCGGCATCGAGCGGTTCAGCATGATGCGGTACCAGGTGACTGATATCCGCCGTTTCTTTGAGAACGACTACCGGTTCCTCTCGCAGTTTTGACCTGGCTGGCCGAGTCAGTTCGGGGACACCGACGGCGAGTGTCGTGATGAGTCCGAACGATCGTTGGGCGGCCTGGCGATGGCCGCCACGAACTGGATTCGGCCTCCACAGAGCTTGCAGGCGACTCGTGCCAGTCGGTACCTCCAGTGGGCGCGGAGTTCCTCCAGGCAGTGGGGGCACTCGGCAAAGAAACCCAGGAGATGCGTCGAGGGATGGTCCGGATCGAGACGGAAATGACCATGACAGAGTTTGCATTCGACGTTTGCGCCGGCGTATTTTTTCGCCACACGCAATTCCTGTCGGCAATGCGGGCATTCCAGCAGGAAACCATCGGGTTCGACCAGTTGGGCGTCGCCACTAGGCTGCGTGGTCACGTTCGGTCTCCGGGAAGGTCTCGTCAGTGGATTATTCGTCTCCGGGCCGGGCCTGGAGACACATCAACCGGTGAAAGGTACGAAAGTAGAGACGGCCACCGGCGACCGATGGTGTGGAGTGGCAGGGGTCACCCAGGGGGATTTTTCCGAGCAGCTTGAATTGGGGGCTGGCGGCAACAATCACGACGTCGCCTTTTTCGCTGACGCCGTAGATCTTGCCGTCGATGCAGATTGGGGATCCGCTGTAGTTACCGCCAATCCGTTTGGTCCAGACATCTTTTCCGCTGGCCAACTCGACGCAGCCAAAAATGCCTTCATCGTTCCATTCGAAAAGGTGATCCCCGTAGATGATCGGAGTGGTGACATAGGGCAGAATCCGTTCACGTGTCCAGACCACGTGCCCAGAGGTGTCCACGGCACGTTGCAACACACCGTATCGTCCCCCCTGGCCGCAACTGGCGACGACCAGCCCGTTTCCATAGACCGGCGAGGCGACGGTTCGCAGTGGAAAGGGGCCCGTGGCCCAGTTCTGGTGTCCGGTACGAGGATCGAGGCTGCTGATACCCGATTCACCGCTGACGCAGATCAATTGTGGAGTCTTGTTCTTTTCACGGATGACCAGCGGCGTGGCGTAGGAGGTGCGGCCCGACTTGAACTTTCTCAATTGGCTCCACACGGTGCGACCGGTATGACGGTTGAGTGCAATCACCGAGCTGGGGCCATCCTGGTCGTTGGGGACGATGAGGAGATCCTCGAAGATGATCGGCGAAGCCCCTAGTCCGTGTTGGCTTTCGTAGGGGCCTAGCACTCGTCGCCAGACGAGTTCACCGTCGAAATCGTAGGCCGAGACCGAATAGCGTTCCTGGTCGGCGAATGCGGCGTAGACCCGGTGGTTGTCGACACACGGCGTGCTGGAGGCCCAACTACTCTTGAGATGCTTGCGACTGCGGTTCATACCGATCTGTCGTGACCAACGGGTCTCACCCGATTCGGCATCGAGGCACAGGAGGTACCTGGTGGCACCCCGGTCGATGGCGGCGGTGACAAACAGGCGGTTTCCCCGGACCACGGCTGCCCCGTGACCCTCGCCGGGCAACTTGACGTTAAAAATGTAGTCACCGGGACTCCAGTTTGTGGGAATGCCCTTGAGGGCACTGACGCCGGTCCCGTTGGGGCCTCGGTAGCGGGTCCAATCGGCGGCGTCACTGGAATTGGTGCTGAGGACGAAAATCCAGGCCACCAGGGCGTGGATGGCCGTGCGGTGAAAGCGGGTGGAAAAAGCAGTTGGGAGGTGACCGGTCATCAGTCGTGCGGCTCCGAGAACAAAATGAGAGTTGGACGAAACGCCCGTCGGGCCTAGGATGGCCGATGCCCGGCGGGGTTGCAAGACCGTCCCTTGCGGCCACTTCTGGCGGTCCAGTATCCTCAACGGGCCGCCCGGATTCCTGTCCCGGGCCGGAAGAGGAATCGTGACGCCCATGACGCAACAGCCCGACCCAGCGGCCTCCTATCTCGTTGTGCGAGATGGCAATCAGTGGCGGGACGTGTTCCGCCTGATGCCGGGCCAGGTCACGACCGTGGGACGCTCGTCGACCAATCGCGTGGTGGTTCGTGACGAGGTGTGCAGCCGGAATCACTGCGAGGTGTTCCAGAGCGGTGAGAGATGGTTGCTGCGGGACCTGGGGAGCCGCAACGGCACGCTGGTCAACGGTGTCAATGTCGATGCCGATTGGCCGTTGGAGGAGGGCCAGATCATTCAGATTGGTGAATGTGGTCTTGGTTTCACTTCGGACCTCTTGCACGCATTTCCCGAGTCGGAATCCTCTGCTCACGTCAATGTTGCTGACACGGCAGAGATGATGGTTTTTGATGATCCGTTGCCGGAATCTGAGCCGGAGATCCTGGACCGTCGACGCGAGAACCGTTTTCGTGGACACGAGGAACCGGGGGGATCTGAACCAGACCGCACGCGGCGTGATCTGACTTTCCTGTACGCCCTCGCGCTAGAGATGGGGACGGCTCGTGACGCCGAACAACTTGCCGGTGTGGTGCTCGACGGGCTGTTTGCGGGAACGCGAGCTGATATCGGGGCGGTGTTGCTGTTGCCGAAAGGGCTCAGGAGTCGGCCGCGGCCCAACGAACTCCGGGTGGCTGCGTACCGCTCGTTGAAAGATCTCCCCTACCAGAAGGTGTCCGATTACCTTTCGGGAACGGTCCTGGCCGAGGCCGAGGCGGTGCTGGCCAGAGACGTGGCCGATGACAGCAAGCTCGTGGATCGTGACAGCCTGGGGCAAATCCATGCTGAAAGCGTGATCTGCGCCCCGTTGATTTCTGGAGACGTGACTTTTGGAGTGCTTCACCTGTATTCGACCGATCGCGAGAACCTGCTGGAAGCAACGGATCTCGAGTTCACCCTGGCGGTTGCCGACCAGTTGGCCGTTGCATTGGACGGGTTGCAGGATCGGGAATCCCTGGCCAATGGGCTTGCGCAGGCACAGGGTGAGAACGAGTCGTTGCGGAGCCAGTTGGCGATAGATAGCGAACTGATTGGTGACAGCGAGACGATGGACCAATTGCGGGGGATCATCGAGAGGATCGCTTCGACCGACGCGACCGTGCTGGTTCGCGGTGAGAGCGGTGTGGGCAAAGAACTGGTGGCCCGGGCGATTCACTTCCGCAGTCGACGTCGCCTGGGGCCGTTTGTCTGTATGAACTGTGCCGCCTTGTCCGAGTCATTGCTCGAAAGCGAATTGTTCGGTCACGAGAAAGGGGCCTTCACCGGGGCGACTGATCGCAAGCCGGGCAAGTTCGAACAGGCCGATGGTGGCACGCTGTTTCTGGACGAGGTCGGCGAGATGCCAGCCGCAATCCAAGCCAAGTTCCTTCGGGCCCTCGAAGGGCACCCGTTCGAACGTGTCGGCGGACGGACGACCGTGGATGCCGATGTGCGGGTGGTTGCCGCCACGAACCGGAATCTCGAGGAGGCTATTGCCGAGGGGACCTTTCGCAAGGACCTTTACTACCGCCTGTTCGTCGTCGAGATCCAGGTGGCTCCGCTGCGAGAACATGTCGCCGACATTGCCCAGTTGGCGCAGTTCTTTCTCGAGCAGTTTTCGAGAAAGTCAGGCCGCGAGATCGAAGGCTTCACTGGTGGCGCGTTGGCGGCATTGAATGCATACAACTGGCCCGGAAATATCCGGGAGTTGAGGAACCTGGTCGAACGGACAGTGATCCTGTGTACCGGGAACGAGGTCAGCGAGACGGATCTGGAACTGTCCGACCATGTTGTGGCCGGTGGTGTCACCAGTTCCCCCTCCCCCTCGACCGGCACCACTGGCAATGTGTCACTGGAGACGCTCGAGCAGCAACACATCCTGGCGGTCCTCGAGTCGACCGACTGGAACAAGTCGCAAGCAGCACGAATCCTGGAAATCGAACGCTCGACGCTGGATCGAAAGCTGAAACGCTACGGGATCAGCCGACCGTAGTCGGGTGGTCGGGTTGGGCTGCCTCGAACGATTCGTTGACTGTGTGTCATGAATGCGTCGAAAAGTGTTTGACTTTCACAACACGAGGCGGGACAATCGGCCTTATTGGCATGGATAAACTGCCTCGACACGACTACTTCGATTCCTCTCACCACCGCCTTTCCCCTCTTCTCACGCGACTTTTCGACCTCTCTGTCTCGCGTGTTGCGGTTCGGTATCAGTGGAATCTTGATCGGGTCAGACAGTTCGAGAGGATTCGAACGAGCGGGCCACTGGCTCGGCGAAGGATCGGGAATCCGTGTTGATTGGCGTCCGGCCGGCGTGATGTGTGAGTTTCCTGTGGAAACTTGCTCGTTGTGATCGCAGTCGGTGGAGGCCGGATCGATTTCGCAGGGAGCGGCAATTGGCCGGACTGCGAGTTGATCAACAGTTCGGAAACGAGCTGAATCAGGAAGGAAGAGGGCGCAAGGAGGCGATGGACCACAATGATGTGCAACAGAGAGTGGAGCGTGCCGGATGCCGACACCCTTCGAGGTGCCCCAGGGATTGGAGACCGAAGCAGGTCTACCATTGACTTATCTGTTTGAATCCGTGGATCGACCTTTTCAGATCGAACCACTTGACGAGATGGGGTTCAACCCCTTCGAGAAGACCGGAGCGAAGCCGGGATCAGAGGACAAGGTCCAGGTCCTAGCGGCTCGGTACGCGGCGGGTTTACCGCTGTGGCACGAGGAGGACTGCGTCGATCACGGACCCGGACGGGTGCTGTTCGACGTGGATGCCTGAGAAGGCCTTTGCCTGTTTCGCAATGAATCAGCCGGCCACAGGAACGCTTGTGTTCCGGTGGCCGGCTTTCTCATTGAGGCCGTCAAAAACTCGGTGATTCTGGTCACTTCTCGATTCGGAACAGGCGGGTTTCACTGCGAATGAACAGCGCATTGTCGGCGACCGCGTAACTGGCGAAGGTGCGACCTTCGAGGCGGTTGCGTCCGAGTTCAACATATTCTTGGCCGGGTTTCAGCACGTATCCCTGGCCTGCTTCGCTCTGGATGTAGATCTTCCCGTCGGCGAATGTCGGTGACGCCGAGTACTTGCCTCCAATTCGCTTGCGGTAGTGCAATTTGCCGGTCTTGGCATCGAGTGAGCTTGCGATACCGGTGTCGCTGATCAGGAACAGGTCATCCTTGATCAGGAGCAGTGATGGCGTATGAGGCACATTGGCCTTGGACGTTTGTTTCCAGGCGACGTGGGTGTCGGTGACATCTCCACTGCCCGTCGGGCGGATGGCGAACAGGGTCGGGACGCCCCACCCGCTGCAGACATAGACCAGGCCGTGTCCAAAGACTGGTCGAGGAATCACGGAGTAGCCGTCTCCGTAGAGCACTCGCCAGATTTCCTTGCCCGTCTTGGGATCGTAGGCCGCAACCAGTCCGGTGCCGGGGCAGACGATTTGTTTCTTTCCATCGACTTCGATGACCAGTGGAGTCGAGAAGGAGAATTTGCGAGACAAGTTGAGTGTGCGGTCGGTTTTCCACGCGAGCTTACCGTTACGGGTGTCGATGGCTGCGACGTAGTCGACATCCTGTCCGTCGCAGGTGACAACCAGCAGGCCATCGACAAGAGCGGGCGAACCACCGCCACCGTGCCGGGGCACGTACGGCAGGTCCTGCATCTTCCACATGATGCGTCCGGTTGCCAGGTCCAGTGCCGCGGTGCCCTCGGTCCCGAAGTGCACATAGAGTTTCTTGCCATCGCTGATGGGTGTGGGGCTGGCGTGGCTGTTCTTTGAGTGCAGCAATCCACTGGTGGAGACGTGATTTCCGTCGAACACCTCCTGGTTCCAGACCGTCTTGCCAGTTTTGAGATCCAGGCAGAGTGCTCGGAGTGACTGGTCGTCCTGTCCGCCCCCCTCTTTGGCTACAGCGGTGGTCAGGTACAGGTGGCTGCCGACCACGATCGGGCTGGACCAGCCCTTGCCGGCGATGGGAACCTGCCAGGTCACGTGGTCGGTCGCATTCCAGGTGACAGGCAACCCACTGGCCTGAGCGTGTCCGTCTCCGGCGGGGCCACGAAACTGGGAGAAGTCCGCCGCAGTCGCGATTGCGGGCACTGTGAGGGCCACCAGGGCACTGAGGACGGCACGTGAGAGGTGATTGAACGGCATGGGGGGGATTCTCCGGAGAGCCTGTGTTAGGTGCAGGTGGGTGGGTAGTGGCAAAATGCTTCTGTCAGGTGTTGGGATCAGGCGTCTTCGAACGAGAGAACCTCGTACTTCAACACGCCAATCGGAGCCTCGTATTCGACCTTGTCTCCGGCCTTTTTTCCCATCAGGGCACTGGCCAGTGGACTGTTGGTAAGGATCTTCATCACTTCCTGGGCGTAATCCTCGTCGCCGGGGCCGACGAACTCGTACTGCTCGACATCGCCGTCGTCGAGGTTCTTGACTGTCACGCGGCTCCCGAACGTGATCACGTCCTTGGGCAGCGTGCTCTTGTCGACGATCATACAGCCGGCGAGTTTCGATTTCAGTTGGTTGAGCTTGGCCTCGAGCATTCCGAGAGTTTCTCGTTGGCCATGATACTCGGCATTTTCTTTCAGATCGCCTTCGGCCCGTGCCTCGGCAACCTTCTCTCGGACATCCGGAATCCGCTCATCGTCGAGCACCCGGATTTCCTCTCGCAACTTGGCGTAGCCTGCTTCAGAGATCGGCTGGCGGTCCATCGCTTGTGGTCCTCGTGTGATTGGGGCCAGGTTTCAGACGTTGGTCCATTGCCCACTTTGGGCACTGTCGAGCACGGCGTCACAGATTTTCTGGGTTTCCAGTGCATCCCGAAATGTTGGTGAGGCCGGTTCACCGGTCTCAAGGCTTTCGAGAAAATCGGCGACCTGGTGCACGAAGGTGTGTTCGTAGCCGATTTGTAGGCCCGGGACCCACCACTTGTCCATGTAGGGCATGTCACCGTCGGTGACGTGGATTGATCGCCAACCCCGAACCAGCGAGTCGTCGCTGTGATCGAAGTAAGAGAGACGATGGAGGTCATGGAGGTCCCAGGCGATCGAAGCGTGCTCACCGTTGATTTCGAACGTGTAGAGGGCCTTGTGGCCCCGTGCATACCGGGTTGATTCGAAAGTGGCCAGCGATCCGTTCTCGAATCGGGCCAGGAAAGCACAAGCGTCGTCGATTCCCACCTGTTGCACCTCGCCGGTCAACTGATGGGTCCGTTCCTTGATAAACGTCTCGGTCATGGCCGAGACGTTGGAGATGCCTCCGTTGAGCCAGATGGCGGTGTCGATGCAGTGGGCCAGCAGATCCCCAGTGACCCCACTGCCGGCGGCATCGACATCAAGACGCCACAGTGCCTCCCCTCCCTGGGGCAGGTCGGCCGAGATGGTCCAGTCCTGGAGAAAGACCGATCGGTAGTGGAAGATCTTACCCAGTCGTCCCTCGTCGATTAGCTGTTTGGCCAAAAAGACCGCTGGTACGCGACGGTAGTTGTACCAGACCATGTTGTTGACACCGGCAGCCTCCACGGCCTGGCACATCTCCTCGCCCTCGGCGGTGTTCATCGCCAGGGGTTTCTCGCAGAGGATCATCTTGCCGGCGTCGGCAGCGGCCAGGGCGATTTCCTTGTGCAGGTTGTTGGGCACGCAGATGTCGACCGCGTCGATGTCGTCACGCTCGAGCAACGCCCGCCAGTCGGTCTCGATGGACTCGTAGCCCCAGTTGTCGGCAAACGCCTGCACGCTCTCCTGGTTGCGGGCACAGGCGGCTTTGAGGACCGGGCGGTACTTGGTGTCGAAGAAGTTACCGACCTTGCAGTAGGCGTTGGAATGGGCCCGACCCATGAAGCCGTAACCGATCATGCCGATGTTCAGTGGTGTCTTGTCACTCATCTTGTGGATCTTCTTCTCGAGGAGAACGAGGGGAGGGGAGAGCGGCTCAGTTGGCATTCCAGCCGTGAGCGTCCCGAACATCGATCATGGCTTTCAGGATCGCATTCCAGGTTTCCGGTGTCTCCAGGACCGAGTTGGGGAACATGCAGCCGTCCCAGCAGATGTGCTGGATGCCTCGAGACGAGGCGTCGCGAAGCCAGTATTCGGCTGTACGGGTGATGTTGAGTTTTCCATTGGGATCGTCGGCCTGGCAGTGCCTGCCGGTCTTGTCGTGTGAACCGGCACCGTGGACCGTGCCGTCATTCTGTGCGACATGGAAGTCGATGGTCCATGGTCTCAACTTGTCAGTCATCGATTCATACGCCGAGTAAAATTCCTCGTCGGTGTATTCCTCGCCGACCAGGGCGTGTTCCGGGGCGTTGTAGCCCATGAGGTAGAGGTAGGTGTGGGCCTGATCGGCCTGGAACCCGACGGTGTCGGGGCGATCGACAGCCTCGAGCAGGTCGAGCATGTCCTTCCACGAGTGCATCCCGGCCCAGCAGATTTCACCCTCGGCCGCCAATCGCTCGCCGTGGTCGGCTGCGATGTCGGCGGCCATGCGGAACGTCTCGGCAATACGGGCCGTGTTGGCGGGCTTGTTTTCGGCCCATTTTTCGACACCAAACTCGGCAGAATCGATCCGGATCACTCCGGTCTGGCGAATGCCGATGTCGTTGAACACCCCGGCGATGCGACACGCTTTGCGGATCGCATCGAGAAATTTGCCCCGGGATTCGTCATCGCCCATCGCCGAGTCGCCGACGGTGCCGGGCCAGACGGGAGCGACCAGTGAGCCGACAACCAGGTCGTGGCTGGCGATCAGGTCGGCGATGCGTTTCAGTTCGTCATCGTCCGCGTCGGGATCGGTGTGTGGATGGAACAAGAAATAGTCGACACCTTCGAACTTCTGGCCATCGACCTCGGCTGCGGCAGTCCACTCGAGCATCTTCTCGAGACTGATTGGCGGTTCCTGTCCGTCATCGTCACCCTTGCCGACGAGACCGGGCCACATGGCGTTGTGGAGTTTGGGGAAGGCGTGTTGGCCGTTGGTCGTGTCCGACATCGCGGGGTTCCTGTCCTGGGGTGTCTGGTGGTGGGGCGAGTTCGACGGATGATTCAGCTGGTCTTGTGGTCACCCACGGCAGGGGCCTCGGGGTTGGCATCGGGGCCGAAGTACCTGAGCGAGACCAGTGGTTCGCTGCCGGTGTTGGTGATCGAAACACCCTGGGACGCGGCCGGGGCCGAAACAAATACCTCGTCATCGGTCATCTCGCCGAAGCGGATCATTGCCGGGGTTTGCAGCTTCAGCGAACCGATGGTGCCTTCACCCTGGACGGTGATCCAGCCGTACGCCCCGGTGTCGGTGATCGTGCAACTGGCTCCGGGATCGACGGTCAGTTCCTTGGCCGAGAACAACTGGCGTTCGTCGACGGTGCCGTAGACGATCCAGCGGTCGACATAGCCTTCGCTGGCGGTGTCAGCCACGGGAATCGGTTCCAGGTAATGGTTGTCCTTGAAATTGGGGTCGACGTTCTGGTCCCAGTCGAGAGCGTCGACGAGGTATTCGATGTCGTCGTGGAATTCTTCGGGGAAGTCCTTGGTCAACAGCGAACGCGGCACCTCGCGGCCCTCGACGAGCGACTGGTACATTCCGAAGACGTCGCTGCCCCATTGGGGCTCGTAGGTCACCAGGCTTCCCGGTGCGTGCAATACGCACGGGGGGATCAGCCAGCCGGTACCGGGCTTGAGTCGGTAGGCTTTCGAGAGGTCGAGGATCCCGTTGTCGCCCTCGTCCCAGCGAGCCAGGCAGTCGATCACATCCTGTTTCGAGGTGCCCGGTTCCAGTCCCATGAACGTGTAGGGGAAATTGTTGCCAATGGCATTGAGTTGTGGTGGGAAGTAGTAGCTTTCGGGC
Organism: uncultured Planctomycetaceae bacterium; assembly: GCA_963933195.1. Taxonomy (GTDB): domain Bacteria; phylum Planctomycetota; class Planctomycetia; order Planctomycetales; family Planctomycetaceae; genus UBA8437. The sequence goes on along the minus strand of CAWVUS010000001.1, from coordinate 10,398 downwards.
TTGCCTTCCTGTCCGACCAACTTGGCCTGCTCGGCATTCTGGTGCATGTGGTGGGGGATGGGACCCATGTTGTCGAAGAATTTCGAGTACACCGGCCAGCGACCAAATTCGCTCCAGATCGCGTCACCGACCATCTCGGCACCCAGTTCGGCGACAGCATCCTGCATGGTGAACTGTTGACCGTCGTGGACACAGTAGCTGAGTCCTTCATCCGGCGGAGCCCCTTCGTTAGCCGCGGGGGTGGTCGAGGCGAACCATCGCTCGTCGATGCCACCGCGGTGAGCTCCCAGGGCGTAGTAGTCAGCCGGGTGAAGCTTGAGGCGTCGACCGGGCTGCAGGAACGAACGGGGCACCCACGTCGGAGCCAGTCTCAGTATTCCTCCGCCGGCCGTCAGTGCGGCTGCGGCCAGTTCTGCCACGTTGGCCATGTTCTGTCCTCGATCGATGTGGATCCACTCGCTCCCAAACGGCTGAACCGGGTTGGGACGCGACCATTGTGATCATTTTGACGGTCAATGCAAACCGTGTGCTGGAAGCCTCTTAGCGAGTCGGCAGGTGGCCCTTTTGTCCGCCTGTGAAGCGGCATAGAATGAGTGACTCACCCGAATCGAGGATATTGATCATGATCCGTGCAGCCATCCTGGGCTCGACCGGATACACCGCACTTGAGTTGATCAAGATCCTGCTGGTCCACCCGCAGGTCGAGGTCACGGTGTTGACCACTCGGCAGGACGGGGCCCCGCATGTCAGCGAGGTGCATCCGAGCCTGCACGGGCGGCTTGACGTTCGTTGTGAGTCGTTGGGCGTGGCGGAGATTTCCGAACGAGCCGACGTGGTGTTCGGGTGCCTGCCGCACGGGGCCAGTATGGCGACGATCCCCGAATTGCTCGAGGCCGGACTCCGTGTCATTGATCTCAGTGCTGATTACCGGCTTGATGACGCCGAGACCTACCAGCAGTGGTACGGGTTGGAACATACCGATTCTCAGCGATTGGCCGAGACGCCGTACGGTTTGCCCGAGTTGCCCGGTCACCGGGTGGACGAGACGGCGGTCCTGGTCGCCAACCCGGGGTGTTACACCAGCACTTCGATCCTGGGCCTGGCTCCCCTGCTGGGCAATGGTTTGATCGAGTCGACAGGAATCATTATCGACGCCAAGAGTGGTGTGTCCGGTGCGGGACGGTCACCAAAGTTGGGCACCCTGTATCCCGAGTGCAACGAGAGCCTGTCGGCCTATGGTGTTGGAAACCATCGACACACTCCGGAGATCGCCGGTGTACTGAGTCGCTCGAGCGGACAGGATGTGCAGGTGGTATTCACGCCGCACCTCGTGCCGATGGATCGAGGAATACTCTGCACGATCTATTGCCGACCGATCGCGGAGTGTTCTCCGGATGCCGTTCTGCAGGCGATGCGGTCGTTCTACGACGGCTGTCCATTCGTACGGGTTGTTGATCATCTGCCGAGAACCCGTGACGTCGCCGGCACCAACTACTGTGACATCACAGTCCGGGAAAGCGGCGGACACCTGTTGGTGTTCTCTGCGTTGGACAATCTGATCAAGGGAGCTGCCGGAGTGGCCGTGCAGAACTTCAACCTGATGTACGGACTGGCCGAAACTACCGGGTTGCTTCCGGCCTCGGAGTGAAAACCGGATGAGTGACAGTTTGCACGATGATTCGAGTCCTGCCCTTCTGCCAGCCGGATTTCGTACTGCGGGGGTGGCGTGCGGCATCAAGGACGATCCCGACACACTCGACCTCGCAGTCTTCGCCGCCGATGGTCCGGTGACGGCTGCCGGGGTCTTTACTCAGAACAGGGTCTGTGGGGCCCCGGTGAAAGTGTCGCGTGAACGAGTTCCCGGTGAGGGCGTTCGCGCGGTCGTTGTCAATTCCGGCAATGCCAATGCCTGCACCGGTTCCCGCGGCATTGAAGACGCGAAGCTGATGACCGCCGTGGTTGCCGAGCAATTGGGGTGTGACCCGGAAGCCGTGCTGGTCTGTTCCACGGGAGTGATCGGGCATTACCTGCCGATCGAAACGATCGTCTCGGGGATTCCACGTGTGGTTGAGATGCTGGACGATTCTCCAGGAGCATTTCACACGGCAGCACGGGCGATGATGACCACCGATACGGTGGCCAAGCAGTCGGTCCACGAAGTGCAGTTGTCGGGTGGTTCGTACCGTGTCAGCGGTGCCGCCAAGGGGGCGGCCATGATAGGACCGAACATGGCGACGATGCTTGCCGTGGTGATGACCGATGTCCCGTTGACCACCGGCCAGGCCGACAGCGTGCTGAGACAGGCCGTCGATGCCAGTTTCAACAGCATCAGTGTGGAGGGGCACACCAGCACCAGTGATTCTGTGCTTTTGCTGGCCGGTGGAGGAGAGGGAGGCAACGTGGGGGAGGCGGACCTGGATACGGTGACGGCCGCAGTGACCCGCGTCTGCCAGGACCTGGCGAGGGCGATCGTTGCTGACGCCGAGGGGGCTGATCACCTGGTACAGATCGATGTCAACGGAATGCGAACTCGGGGCGAAGCGGAACTGATAGCGAGGACGATTGCCGATGACGCACTGGTCAAAACGGCGATCACCGGGAACGACCCCAACTGGGGTCGTATTGTGAGTTGCTGCGGTCGTACCGGGGTCGAATTGGTCGAGAACGACATCACGTTGTCGATCAATGGAACAAGGATATTCGAGAAAGGGGTTCCTGTTGATTACGACGAGACGCAGCTCTCGAGGTCGATGCGTGATGCCCCCCAGGTCGAGATTGACTTGAGTTTCCCGTTTGGGCCGTATTCGACGAGATTCTGGACCTGTGACCTCACCACCGAGTACGTTCGGCTGAATTCCGAGTACACGACCTGAAAACGATCCGGGTGAATCGTTGTGGTCGTCCAGGAGCAGTTGTCCTGGTGGGTGTGATGAGAGAGGCAAGAAAAAGGGCCAGGCACGGTGTGACCGAGCCTGGCCCTTTTCTCGTTGATCCGTGTGCGTTGGCCCGCACCGGGTCTTGGTTCCTGGCCTAGTGCTGGAACAGGAATTCCTTGGAATTCAGCACGGCCCAGCCGACATCTTCCAGGGCCAGTCTCCGATCCTTGCTGTTGGCGATGTGTTTCTTGGCGGCAGTCATTTCTGCCGTTGCAGGCTTGCGAGCCAGTGCCGCCATGTACAGCGATGCGATGATCACCTCGTCGGTCTTCTTTTCAGCGATCATCTTGGCGATCCGTCCGTTGTCGGCTCTCAGCTTGTTGTGGACGACCGGACCGTTGATCATCTGCAGGGCCTGAGAGAGGTTGGACTCGTTGGAACGTTCACAGGCACAGGCCATTTCCCTTTGCGGCTGCCCAAAGATCTTCAGGAAGTAGTGATCACTGGGCGGCTCGGGCAGGGCCACGGCACGGGTTCCGGCCGGGACTCCCTTGAACGTCTCCGGCACGTCGGTGACCTGGCAGATGGCGTCGAGCAGTTGCTCGGCGCTGAGCAGTCGGGTCGTGGCGTGTGAGTTGTAAATCTCGTCGTCGGAGTTGAACTTGTTCTTACGCGAACTCAGCTGGTAGATCCGGCTGTTCATGATGGTCCGGATGGCCCACTTGCGACTGAAGTTGTTCTTGGCGAACTGGGCGGCCAATTCGTCGAGCAACTTGCCGTTGGAGGGAGGGTTTGAATCCCGGAAGTCGTCGACAGGTTCGACGATTCCGCGTCCCATCAGGTGACCCCAGATCCGGTTGACCGACGCCTTGGCGAAGAACGGATTGCTGGCACTGGTCAGCCAGTTGGCAAAAACGGTCCGTCGGTCCTGGTCATCCGGGACATCCACGTCTCCGGTGAGCAGCAGGTGAACCTTCATCGTCTTGCCGGTTCGTGGCTGTTTGATTTCACCGGAACTGGCTGGAAAGATCACTTCGTCATCGGGCCGGGCGCCTTTGGTCCGCCCAATTCGGGTGAAGGCTGCGGCGATACCGTAGTAGTTGTCCTGGGTCCACCGTTCAAACGGATGGTTGTGGCACTTGGCACACTGGATGCGAATGCCCAGGAACAATTGCGCGGTGGTTTCGACAGCGTCGTTGGGGTCCCGACTTGCCCGCCAGTAATTGGCGGCCGGGTTCTCGTAGACGCTACCACTGGCGGTGATCAATTCACGGGTGAACTGGTCCAGCGGCTTGTCGTTACGGATGCTGTCGTAGATCCAGCGGTAGAACTTGTGGACACCCTGGACTTTGATTTTCTTACTGTTGGATCGCAGAATGTCCGCCCAGCGGAGGGCCCACAATTCCGCGAAGTCGTCCTGGTCGAGCAGTCGTTCGACGAGCTTGGCTCGCTTTTGAGCACTCTTGTCACCGAGAAACGCCTGGACCTCTTCGACGCGGGGCAATCGTCCCGTGGTGTCGATGAAGGCCCGTCTCAGGAATTCCTCGTCGGTGCACAATTCACTGGGCAGGATCTGAAGTTGTTGGAGTTTTTCAAAAACTCTCTCGTCGACGAAGTTGTTCGGCTTGGGGTTGTTCCAGGCAAAGCCGTCGACGTCTTCCAGGAAAGTGACATGACTGGTTGTCATCTTGTCCAGGTAGCGGGCCAGGACGGCGGTTTCGCCACGGCCGGTTTTTTCCACCAGGCCATTGGCGCTGACGGTACCGACCGATTCGTTTGAGGACGTGAACACGGCCAGTGGCGTGAGGTCCCGGATGCTTCCGTCACTGAAGTGGCCCAGCAGGACGAGTTGTTGAAGGTTGCTGGCCGGTCGCAGGATCCGTTTCTTGGGAAGCAGTTCGGTTTTTTGCAGCGTGGGCGTTCCCTCGGCGTCGAGTCGCAGCCCTTCACCGATCCAGCCGACGAATGTCTGGTAGACCGGATCGCCCTTGCGAACGCGTTTTCCGCCGCCATGGGCGACTTCCATGATCGCTTTTTTCACGACGAGACTGTCGGCGGGATCCATGGCATTGGTTCGTCGTCCGAAGTACTCGTGTCGCAGTGTCAGAATGTCCAGGGGGGGATCGAAGGCCCTCAGTGAGAGCCGGAAGCCGGCCTTGCCCGAGGGTGAACCGTGGCAGGCTCCGGCGTTGCAGCCACCCTTGGAAAGAGCGGCGAGCATTTCGTTCTGGAAACTGAACGGATGGGCTCCACCAAAGTTCTTGACGGTGATCTTGGCAGCGGCCTTTTGTCCTCCGATGGTTGCTGTCAATTCGGCGGTACCATCACCGACGGGGATGACTTTTCCCTTTTCGACCTTGACCACTTTCGGGTTGGACGAAGTGACGGTGGCCACGCTGGTCAGGTCCCGAAGTTCTCCGGAAGCGTACTTGGCCGTGACGATGAGTTGCTGGCGGGCTCGTTTGCCAACAAGTTGGATCGTAGCCGGTTCGAGAGTCAGTCCCGCCGGCTTTCCGATCGTCACGAGTGCTTCCTCGGCCTGAATGGTCGAGGTGATTCCGAGGCCAAGGAGGCTCACGATAGTGGCTGTCAACAAGTGCCGCATGACAGATGGTCTCCGTCGTGGAACAATTTGGTTCCGTGAATGTGAACCATCGGAACGTTGATTCCGATGATGGGATAACTTGGTGTCCCGGGACCCGCGTGATGTCCAGGAGGGACAGGTAAGGTGGGGTTTGGTTCCTTGTGGTTACTCAACAGTCAGGGCCACGGCCGGGGCGTCGGTGGTGTGTTTGACCTTTCCGACGGTGGCTGTGCCCTTGACCAATAGGTTCTTGACTGCTCCCTGCTGGGCATCTTGTGCTGCAGTGAGTGTAATTTCAACCTCAGTTTTGTCTGCCGCGATGGTTGCGGCCGTTGCGGTGACTCCCTTGGGGAGATTGGCCACTGTCAGGGCCACCGCCGCCGCCAGTGACGGATTCCTCGTGACAGACACTTTCAGCTTCAATTGACCGCCTCGAGCGAGTTTTGGTCCGGCGGCCTGGGCGGTGAGTGTCATCGGAGTTTTCAGCGCGAGTCCGATAGAGGGAATCGGCTGGGTCACAGTGGTCTTGCCTTTTTTCAACTGGGCGTTGAGGTTGGCGGTGAAGTCACCCAGGGGGGCTTTGTTGTTCCCGGTGAAGGTGATCTCGATCTCGTTTTTGCCAGCGGGGATGGGCTTCAATGCTGCGGAGATCCCACCGGGAAGCCCGTTCTTGGCAGGCTGGAGGACGAGTGTGATCGCTTCCTTGTAGTCCTTGTGACGGACCACCGTGACCTTGACCTTTGCCGTCAGGTCGCGTCCAAAGACGATGGCCTGCGGCGAGGTCCGCAGTGAGAACACTGCCGGGGGCCCCACTGCCACGGCGACCTCCTGGGACAGCGTCGAGGGAGGCCAGGGCAGCCCACCGAAGATCCCCTTGAGCGTGGTTTCGACGTTGGCATCAGCCCGGGTCTCGGTGTCGCCGATCTTGGCGGTTCCGGCCACTCGGATCGGAACAATTTTCCCCTTGGGAGCTTTGTCATCGGCCGTCAGAGTCAACACGGCATTGGTACGACCGGCACCGATGACGGTTGGTGTGCTGGTGATGCCCGCGGGGAGTCCCATGGCCGCGATGGCAATTGGGCCGTTGTATCCACTCCGGGCGGCATTGACGGTGACCGCCGCTGTGCCACCGACGGCGATGTTGAGATGGGCTGCTGTGGCGGTCAATTTGAAGCCGACCTGGGCTTCATCGACCGAGACACGGTAGGCAAATCCGCCACCGCCTCGGCGGTCCCGGTCCTGCACGGCAACATAGAAATCCCCGTCGGCGGGAAACGTGTAACTGATCACGCTGTCGTTGATGCCCAGGTCCAGCACCTCGGCCACCTTGCCGCCCTCGGCGTTGAGCAGTCTCAGGTAGACCGCCGCCGGAGATCCCACTCGACGTGTGATGCCGGTGAAGGTGAATTTCTGGCCCTTCTTGGCCGAGATGACAAAGTGGTCGACGTCGCCAGCCTTGTTGAATTGTCCGTTGAGATTTGACCCCAGTGGCACTCGCGTGGCCTTGTCACGGCTGTCGTTGGGCTCGGTCTCGATGACCTCGTCGGAATTGCTCACGGCGAGGGTCACCAGGCCACTGCTCTTGCCGCCGGCCCGCTTGGCACCGATGGTCAACCATTCCAGTGGCGAGTCAGCCGGCAATTGCAGCTTGACCGGTTCCACTCCGTCGGTGTGTGCACCGGAGAACGAGACCGTTGCCGAGCCGCCTCGCTTGACACCCAGCGGATAGGCCGCGGTGACATCGGGAAAGTCGCCGATGCGAAGACGGTAATGGTGTCCACCACCACCGGTCCACTTGATGTCTCGGACTTCAACGAAGTAATCGCCCTTGGCAGTAAACGTGTGATGCAGTCGGCTGTCGCCGTTGAGTCCGGCGGCGTCATCGCTGTAGGCCAATTCGCGGCCGTTGGCATCCAGGATTCGCAGCAGGGGGTCCAGCGCCGATCCGATCCGCTTGGCCACAACTTCAGCGGAAACGGTTTGACCCTTGTCGGCGGAGAACTTGTAGACACGAACCTTCAACGCGTCGGTCGTGCCGTCGACGGCTGCCGGGAGGGTCAGGGCCTGGGCCTTGTCTCTCGAGAAATTGTCACCAGCTTGCGCGGTGGTGGGAATGTCGTCGATCAGAACCAGCTTCAGCGGTGACAATCCGCCAGGACCGGCGATCCGGAGGGCATGAATTCCAACCGCTGCATCGCCGGGCACGGTGAGCTTGTAGATGCACTGGGCCTTGTTCTTGGTGTCACCGACCAGGGCCTTGGTCGATGGGAAACTGGTCCAGACATCACTGACTCCAACCAGGTTGGCTCCCTGGATCGTCATGTCGACGGCTTGTCCTGGACGGACAGCCAGCGGACGAGTGGTGGAAATCGTTGGCGGGGCTTGGGCAGCAGCAGTACTCGCCATCAACAGCACAATTGCGGTTTGAAGAGGGCGAGTGAGGGTCCAGAATCCGGGGCGTCTGGGGGAAATCATCATTGGGATCAGGGCTCCGTCTGTCTGTCGATCGAGCAGAAGTATCGTTGATTGATCTGTGTCTGAACTGTTGTGGTCAGGAGTGTCTTGGGGGGGGCGAAGCCGGTCTTGGAAGACCGAAGCGAATTTGGTGGGAAGAGCGGGGCAGGGTAGGTCGGGACCTCCTAGTTTTCCCAACCGATAAGGTTTCACTTATCCAAACATCATACGGAGCATTACCACCCGTCGTCAAAGTGAAAACCGTTTGGGTTTTGACTTGGAGTGCCCGAAGTCGGATTCTCCCGTGATGATCGGAGGTGGAATCAAAAGCTGTCGTCGGCCGAGTCGGCGAAATAGCCGCCATCAGGTTCGTCGAGACTACTGAAATTAGTGAACCTCATCGATTCCTTGATCCAGGTCAATGTGACGCTGTCGGTGGGGCCATTTCGGTTCTTGGCTATGATCACGTCGGCTTCGCCGGGACGATCTTCGGGGTTGTAGTGTTCGGGTCGGTGCAGGAACATCACGACGTCGGCGTCTTGCTCGATCGCCCCACTCTCACGCAGGTCACTCAGTCGCGGTCGCTTGTCTTCACGGTGTTCCACGCCCCGGTTGAGCTGCGCGAGCGCGATGACCGGAACACTGAGTTCCTTGGCGAGTGCCTTGAGACGGCGAGTGATCAGGGCGATCTGCTGTTCCCGCGGTGACGACTTGTCCTCGGGTTCGATGAGCTGCAGGTAATCGATGATGACAACTCGAACACCATTTCGGCGTTGAAGTCGTCTGGCGACGGCCGTGATTTGCGCGATTGTCCGTCCGGGTTGGTCGTCGAGGAATAACGGGGCTTCGGAGAGTTCGGCTGAGGCGTGGACCAGGAGTTTGCGTTCGTCGTCATCAAGTGTGCCGGATCTCAGTCGGTGACTGTTGACCTGCGACCGGATGCACAGCAGTCGTTCGGCGAGTTCGAGGTTTGACTGCTCGAGACTGAACAGTAATACACCCAGCCCGGCTTCCATCGCGACGCCCTCGGCGAGGTTACACACCAGCGCGGTCTTACCCATACTGGGGCGAGCGGCGAGTACGACGAGTTCGGAGGGTTGCAATCCGTTGAGCCGTTGGTCGAGATCGGGGAATCCGGTCGGGATCCCGCTGATGACCTCATCGTTCTCCATCCGCTCGTTGATGCGATCGAAGGCGTCAAGCAGAATGTCCTTGATCTCGATCTTGCGGGGCTCACCCTGGTCGTCGAGGATCCGGAAGATGCGTTGTTCGGCCGCAGAGAGTACGTCGTCCGGGTCATTGGAACCGTCGTAGCACTCGGACAGGATCTCGTTGCAGGCAAAGATCAACTGCCGCTGGACCCATTTCTCGCGGACGATGCCGGCGTAATAACGGGCGTGGGCCGCATGTGGAACACTCTCGAGAACCTGTTCGAGATAACTGGCGCCACCGATGTCGTCGAGTTGACTGTGGCGGTCGAGTTCCTCGGCGAGGGTCAGTGGGTCGATGGCCTGGGTGCCGTTGTCGTAGAGTCGGCGGATGGCCGAAAAGATCTTGCGGTGGCCGTCGGTGTAGAAGTGATCCGCCGCAAGCACCTCGACGACTTCGTCGAGCACCTCGTTCATCAGCAGCACGCTGCCCAGAACACCGCGCTCAGCCTCGAGGTTTTGTGGGGGAAGCCGATCGAACCCGGAGGTGGTTGCCGCGACAGCCATCGCCCGTCCCTCCATGAACCTCCGGCCCGACTCGCCGGCGAACGTGTCGCCGCATTCCGGTGACTATTCTTCGCCCTCGGCCAATTCTTCGGCCGACGGAACCACCCACACCTTCATCTCAGCCTCGATTTGCTCGTTCAGCCGCACGCCGACGGTGTACATGCCCAGTTCCTTGAGCACACCGGTGAGAATCACCTGCTCGGCAGTAATCTCATATCCTGCCTCGACCAGGGACCGGCTGATATCAGTTTGGTTAACCGACCCGTAAAGCTGGCCTTCCTCGTTGGCATTGGCCTCGATCGTCACGCTGTGGGCGGCGAGCTGATCGGCATACCCCTGCAATTCCTTGGCCGCTGTTGCCTGGAGTTCCAGCAATCGGGCCCGGTGTTTCTCGACCGCCTGCCGATTCTCTTCGGTGGCGACCGTCGCCAAACCCTGTGGAATCAGGTAATTGCGAGCAAACCCTGGCTTAACTTTCACGAGGTCTCCGGGAAGACCGAGTGAAGGGACCTGTTCGGCTAGCAACAACTCAACCGAGGAATTGGTGCTTCCGGAAACATGTGGCGAGGGGCTTTTGCGACTCATGAGTTTGGCCGGAGCGGTGCTCCGGATTCTGGAATGTTGATCAGCGGTCAGAAGTTATTGGTCTCTGTCGGCCGGTCAACCCGGTGACCGACATGTTTAGAACGGGACTTCGTCGTCTGGAGGATTGGCCGCAGGGTTACTGGCCGGTTGGGGCTCATCGGATTGTGGGGGAGGTTGATAGGAA